>NZ_JANGBZ010000061.1:0-19119 GCF_024462915.1 Clostridium sp. DFI.5.61 | reverse complement strand
CCCCCCCCCCCCCCCCCCCCCCCCCCCCCCCGCTCCTGTTCTCTCTGCCGTCCTGAGGCAAAATGGGCTTTACGGCTCCATCCGGCCATGATATGATAAGAAAAACGGTTTTGAAGCGAGGGAATCCCATGGCCGAGGTCAGAAAAAACACAGTGCATCCCCTCCATATCGAGGGCTATACCGCGGAAGGAATGGGGGTGGCCCGTCTGGACGGCCGGGTGGTCTTCATTCCCGGGACTATCCGGGGGGAGGACTGGGAGGTCCAGCTGCTCAAGGTGAACAAGGGGGTGGCCTGGGGCAAAGGGACACGCCTGATCTCCCCCTCCCCCGTCCGGCAGGAGCCGGACTGCCCTTACAGCGGGCGGTGCGGGGGGTGCCAGTACCGCCACATGTCCTATGAGGAGGAGCTGGCGGCCAAGGGCCAGCGGGTGCGGGACGCCCTGGAGCGGGTGGGCGGCGTCCATCTGGAACTGCCTCCGGTGCTGGGGGCGGAGTCCCCCCTGCGCTACCGCAACAAGGTGCAGTTCCCTGTCTCCCGAGGAAAGTGCGGGCTGTCCATCGGCTTTTACCGCCCCAGGAGCCATGACGTGGTGGACACGGAGGACTGCCTGCTCCAGCCGGAGGCGGATACGGCCCTGCGTCTGGCCTTCAAGGGCTGGATGGAGGACTTTCAGATCCCCGCCTATGATGAGTCCACCGGCCGGGGGCTGATCCGGCACCTGTATATCCGTACCAACCGGGCGGGGGAGGCCCTGTGCTGCGTAGTGGCCAACGGGAGGGAGCTGCCCCACGCCGGAGAGCTGTCCGGTGCCCTGCGCGCCGCTGTCCCCAAGCTGGCCGGGCTGGTCCTCAATGTGAATCTCCGGGACACCAATGTGATCCTGGGCGATGCGTCCCGCACCCTCTGGGGCCGGGACTGGCTGGAGGAGGAGCTGTGCGGGCTCACTTTCCGCCTGTCCGTTCCCTCCTTCTTCCAGATCAACCGGGATCAGACGGAGCGGCTGTACCAGCTGGCGCTGGAATTCGCCGGGCTCACCGGGGAGGAGACGGTGCTGGACCTGTACTGCGGCATCGGCACCATCTCCCTGTGCCTGGCCCGCCGGGCCGGGCATGTCATCGGGGCGGAGGTGGTCCCCCAGGCCATCGAGGACGCCAGGGCCAACGCCCTGCGCAACGGTGTCACCAACGCGGAATTCTTCTGCGGGGACGCGGGGGAGGTGGCGGCCCGCCTGGCCGGCCAGGGCGTGCGTCCCCAGGTCATCTGCGTGGACCCGCCCCGCAAAGGGCTCGCCCCGGAGGTGCCGGCGGTGCTGGCCTCCATGGCGCCGGACCGCATCGTCTACGTCTCCTGCGACCCGGCCACCCTGGCCCGGGATGTGAAACGGCTGGAGGAGCTGGGCTACCGGGCCGTCCAGGCCCAGCCGGTGGATCTGTTTCCCAGGACCGCCCATGTGGAGACTATATGTTTATTGTCCAAACTTAATGCGAAGCAACATATCGAGATTAACTTGGATATGGACGAGCTGGATTTGACCGATGCGGAAAAGAAAGCCACCTACCAAGAAATCAAAGATTATGTGTTGGAGCACAGCGGCTTGAAAGTCAGCAGCTTGTATATCGCACAGGTAAAACAGAAGTGCGGTATCATTGAGCGTGAGAACTACAATAAGCCGAAGTCTGAGGACGCTAAACAGCCGCAATGCCCGCCAGATAAAGAAAAAGCAATCAAGGAGGCATTGACGCACTTCGGCATGATTTAAGGAGGGCGGATATGACGTATTTGATTTCTTGTGAGTTCAACATGGATACCGCTTGTGTGGAACTGAAATTCAACGACGGCAGTATGATTGCCATTGACACCATTGCCGTGGAGAACGAGGTTGCCGACAATATGTATCAGCGGTCAGAGTTGGACTGGCTGATCTACAATGCGCCGTTGGAGTACGCCGATCTGATACTGAACGGCGATCCGGAGAAGTATCTGAAAGCGGTCACGCAGTATAAGCCGTTGGATAGCTGACATGGAAACAGCCCGTAGGACGTCAAAATCCTACGGGCTGTGTTTTCAGCCATATTTTAACTGTATTATCTTCTGTAATTCACAACCTCACCTGTTTTCTCCTGGCTAATCAGCATTCCAGAAGTATCAAAAGTGTATCTGAATACATAGCTTGTGCCGCCAATTGTGAAGGAACTTGTTGCGGGAGAGAAGAATGTGGAGGTAATGCTTTCTACATCCCAAAGTAGATTTCCCGTATCACTCACAGAAAGCTTTCCACCAAGAGACCCGTTGACAGAGTAGTATTCTTGGGGTTTCCCTGCATTAGGCTCACATACCAACAACATTGCGGTGTAGTTGTCCCGTACCATAGGCGTCAGTTCATCACTGGAAATTTCCCAGATGTTATTATCAAACAGATAATTCAATACTCCGGCAATTTCATATCTACCGCCTGCACTCTGATCTTCATTAGCAAGTCTCGGAACAGCGTACGCAGACAAATAGATATTTCCGTTATATTCAATCATATCGGTAATGTAATAGTAAGAATCTTCATCGCCATAGGAGAAGGACTCTGTAATATTACCTTCGCGGTCAACCTTAACGATTTTTGCGTGCTCATTCGTCATATAGCTACCGAGCTGAACCATGTAACCATCTTCAAACCGAGCTGCATTCCAAATCCCGTAGTTACCTACTTCGGTTTTATGGAAGTAGGTTTCTTTTCCATCCACCGTATACTGGCTAAGACAGAAATATTTCAGATCACCACGGCTGATTACGGCATAGCTGCCATCAGCATTTTCCAAAACGGAAGCGATGTATTCATCGTCAAATCCGTTATTGAGCATGTGTTTCCAAACGAGATTACCATCTAAGTCGATTTTAGCCATCCATGCATGGGAAATTTGAGTACTGGACCAAGTGTCGGTTCTACCGTAGGCAATTACACCATCCGATACGATGCTATAATCTTCAATCCAAAAATCGGAAATAGAAACACTCCAAAGCAAGTTATCTCCATCGTATTTCTCGAGATAGCTCTTATCGTGCACCTCTAAGCCAAGAGATTCATCTTCTTTGTATTCCGAATGGTATTTATAGTGTACGCCTGTTTGTGTGGCACCAATAAAACCACCGGTATAATTTTTATAATTCCAAAGATTTTCAATATCCTCTGGTGTTGGATTGTCTTGAACAATCTCGTAACCACCGATATTATCGGAAGAAATACTGTTTCGAATCACTTCGGCGGTCTTAGAATAAGTGAACGACTTCGTTGTAATATCACGATACACTTCCTTAATCTCACCACGAGTAAGTCCTTCCGTAGACATACCATAGTCATTAAAGAATTGAACAGCAGCTTTATATTCCTTTGCTTCAGCAACAACCGCAAAGGAACCGAAGCAAACGGACAGGACTAAGACCATGCAGGCAGCGATTGTACCCCATCTAAACCAAATTGGCTTATTTCGAGATTTCTTTGCAACGGGAGCTGCTTCGGCAATGTGTCGATCATCAATTTCTCCAAAAATATCTAAAAGACGTTTGTTTTTCATAACGTTATACCTTCTTTCTCCAATACAGATTTAAGTTTACCTCTTGTACGGAAAAGGGTAACTGTCACTTTGCTTTCAGAAAGGCCATATTCATCTGCAATTTCTTTTACGGGACTCATATAAAAATAACGACGAACAAATATTTTTCTTGTTTCTGCTGGGAGTTCATCAAGGAAACGGTCGAGTACATCTCTGATGACCATATTCTCAACAGTATTTACTGCATCTTGTTCAGCAGGGATGCACTCTGATAGTTCGTCGAGAATTAGTGAGGTTTGTCCCGCACCACGCTTTTCAGCAGAGAGCTTTTCCCATTTATTCAAAGATAAATTGCGAGTGATTTTTCCAAGAAACGTCTGCAATTTGCTCGGGCGTTTAGGTGGAATGGAGTTCCATGCTCGGAGATATGTATCGTTGACACATTCCTCCGAATCTTCATCGTTATGCAGAATGCTGTAGGCAATGTAGTGGCAGTATCTTCCGTATTTCTTGGAAGTTTCAGATATGGCTTGTTCGGAACGTTCCATGTAAAGCTCCATGATTTTGCTATCATCCATATCATCACACTCCTTTCGTTTGTATCAAGGCCTTTCACCCTAATACACCGGGGTTACACGCTGTTCACTACACTTTTATTGGAATTCTTTGAAAAATATTTTTGAGATAGCAGACCAGGTACTATCAACAAAAAGTCCGCTATTGTTTTTCTGCCGCAGCAGCGTGACGAGGAAATTTTCTGTGTTGGCAAACACGGAATTTTTGCTCGGCACCCCACGGCACAGGTTGAGATTTTTGCAAAGCCTCTGCAAAAATGAATGTCGTGTGCTGTGGCATTTTCGAGAAAAGGTCCGACATGGTAAAACGCAGTTTTTTCAATGTGGGTACCATTTGTGAGAAAATGATGGGGGTATCCAAAGGGGTGAAATCCCTTGGCTCTGGGTTTCCAATAGGGGTGAGCAGCATCCCTATTGGCACACGATTTTGCTTGCAAAGTCTAGTGTGTTATACCTTTGGCGACCGCTGACGCTGGAAAGGGGCTGTCCCACGCCAGACAGACACTTTTCGGCGGAAGCAGAACAGGCGGATTTTGTGGGCTGAAAGGAACACAAAACGAAGGATTTAGCATGAGCAAAATCCGCCTGTTCGTGTGTAGTTGGCATAGGAAATCTTGAAGCTGTGCGGAAAGATTTTCTGTGACAACGAGGGCGCAAGAGGTATATAAAACCCGCCGCAGCGTCTGTTCCCCTCGTTAGTGAAACCACCACGGCAGTTCCAACCATACGTTATCCAACGCCAGCCTCTCCGTGGATTTCGCTCTGCTCTCTGACAGGAAGAAATGCTCCGCTGTCTCCGTCAAAGGATGCTCTATATTGTCCTCAAATCCGAAACGGTACAACAGATATTCACGCTCTCGATTGCTGATTGCATCAAGGGCGGCGTGAAGTTCTTCGTGCGTTTCCTTTGCAATATAAATCTGTGCGGGATTGGTCATATTGGAATCGGGGACAAAGGCATGACGATCCCGATTTTCAAATTTCGTCACCTCATCCAGACTGACGATCTCGCCCATGTGCTTTGCTTCAAAGGATGTACTCTGACTTCGGATGTAGTCGATCATGGAATTGCGAATTGCCGGAGCTGCGTAAGTCAGAAATTTGTTGCCGCCATCGGGATTGAATTTCTCCACGCATCCCATCAGTCCCAGACAGCCTTCCTGCACAAGATCGTCAAAGGTAACACCGAGTGCCCGATTGACTTCTATCTGTGCGCTCCATATTTCATGCGCCGTCATTTTGATAAAACGCAGATTGTTTTCCACAAGACTGTTCAGCGCATCCATGTTCCCGTTCTGCGCCAGCGCACACAGTTTTTCGTTATCAACTGCCGTCATGTTCATCTTCTGTTGGCTTGACCGTGAGCAGTCCGATCAATGCCTGATTGAATTGTTTTAAAGCTTCGGGGTCAACACCCTCCATGCCGCTGACGCTGCCCGTGATCGCTTCGGCAACCATTTCGGGCGTGATATTCGGCTTTGTCACATCCTGCCCCTTTGTCAGCTCTGCGTACATATGCTGTGCCGCTTCTTTGCTCATGGCTTGTGCGTCTGAGACATTGGAGCCGATCTCCTTCTTGATTTCTTTCAACACATTCATAAAGGTGTTCTGAATAGCAGTAAGATCAGCTTGATACATCGGCATCCTTGAAACGCTGACAGTCTTTGCGGCTTCTGTAATGGCTTCTCTATCTTCGGGATGCTGCTTTGCTTCTCCCATCAACAGCGCACTCAATGTGGCATACATCTGATTCTGTGCGGCATATCCGGCAGCAAGGGTATCATCAAAATAATGTGCGATCATATTGGTCATTGCGGCGAAGTTTTTGTTTTCCAGTAAGCGATTGACAACCTCAGCATTGACCTTTCCTGTGTAGAGATTTTTTGCCGCCTGTACCGACAAGCCGAGTTCGGCTATATCGTAATTCATGCGGTCGGGAATATCGGTAACGCCGAGCAGGAAGTCGGTGGATACCTCAAATTCCTTTGCGATCTTTTTGATATTCTCGTCACCGAGTTTGCCTGTTGCATTGCTGATAAATCTGCTGAGTGTGCTGACATCCATTCCAATTTTTGCGGCAAGCTCACTCTGCGTGATCTTACGTTCTTTCATCAAATCCTGCAAACGTTCTCTGATGTTGCCGGATAAGTATTTGCGCTCCATGCTCTGCGCCCCCTTTCCTATTGGCATCAATCTTTTGTTTTTGACTTGATATATTTTCCGCTCTTGACTCTTGCATCGGCGGGCTTCTCTGCATTTTCGGGGATAATCCATCGTCCACCCGCCCTCTGTGCGCCGGGGATGCGGTTTTCATTGCAGAGGATACCGACACGGCGGTGGGAAATGCCCCATTTTTCTGCAACCTCAAAGGTAGAAAGATATTTCATCGGTATTACCCTCCATTCCTGTACTACTTTATATTATATACCACAAGTGGAATAAAATCAATATCATAACTGTGAACAATCGCCGTCCTGCGTTTTGCATTTTTGCAAAATTGCAGGGCGGCTTTTTTGTTTTCCTGCATTTGTGCGTGATTTTTCGGTCTATAGACATTTTCTCCGTATATTCAAGCAGACGAACAAAATCGTCGAGAAAAATTTATGGAGGAATGCGATGAACATTTATGAAAGCATCAAGGCGGCAATCAGCGTAAAGCAATCCGCCGAACACTACGGGCTGAAAGTGAGCCGCAACGGCATGGCTTGCTGCCCGTTCCACAATGACAGGCATCCGAGCTTGAAGCTGAACGAGGAATATTTCTTCTGCTTCGGCTGCGGAGCCAAGGGGGATGTGATCGACTTCGTGGCAAGGCTCTTTGATCTGAGCAGCTACGAAGCGGCGCAAAGACTGGCTGCGGACTTCGGTATCAGCACCGAGCCGGGACAGCCTGTGGCAGTTCCCCACAAGTTAAAGCATCCCTATATCCGTCAGTTCCGGGAGGACGAAATGCTGTGCTTCCGAGTGCTGACGGATTATTTGCATCTGCTGGAAGATTGGAAAGTGTGGTATGCACCGAAAACGCCGGATGATGCTCTGGATGATCGCTTTGTGGAAGCCTGCCAGATGATTGATTATATCGAATATCTGGCAGATATTTTGACCGTAGGTGATCTGGAAGAACGTGTTGCCGTGGTGGACGAGCTGATGAAAAATGGCAAGATCACGTTCCTACAGGACTACACCACAAGAAAGAAAAAGGAGGATATGCGCCATGAGCGAAGAAATGATGCAGACCTCGCCCTTTGAGTGTCCGGCGTGGTTTGACGGAAAGAAAATCAATGAAACTGTATTCTGTGAAGAATTTCTCCGTGATTATCCGATGGTCACGGTGAACGATGCTTTTTTCACGGTCAATGGCAGAGTACACGATGAAAACCGCTTGAAAAAGGTCATCTATGACCGCATCAAGTATTATGTGACCAGCGGCGTTGCAAAGAAAGTCACCAATCTGCTGGATGTCATGCGTATGGAGTGCTGCACCGCAAAGCTATCTCTGTACCAAGACCGTATCCATGTGGCGAACGGCACGTACTATCTGAACGGCACATTCAGTCCCGAAAAGGATTTCTGCCGCAACCGTCTGCCCGTTGCCTATAATCCCGATGCTCCGCAGCCTGTGACATGGCTGCATTTTTTATCCCAACTTTTAGAGCCGGAGGACATTCTGACCTTGCAGGAGTTTATGGGATATTGCTTTATCCCCTCCACCAAGGGACAGAAGATGCTCCTGCTGATCGGTAAGGGCGGCGAGGGGAAAAGCCGCATCGGTATCGTCCTTCGTGCGCTGCTTGGCAGCAACATGAACACAGGCAGTATCGCAAAGGTGGAGACAAGTCCCTTTGCTCGTGCAGATTTGGAACATGAACTTGTGATGCTGGACGATGATATGAAACTGGAAGCTCTCCCCCAGACCAACAACATCAAGGCGATTATCACAGCGGAGCTGCCGATGGATTTGGAGAAAAAGGGACAGCAGAGCTATCAAGGTGATTTGTATGTACGCTTCATCGGCTTGGGTAACGGTGTCCTGCAATCTCTCTATGACCGCAGCGTTGGTTTTTTCCGCAGACAGATCATCCTCTCCACCAAGGAGAAAGACCCGAACAGAAAGGACGATCCCTATATCGCTGAAAAGATGTGCGCCGAAGCGGAGGGCATCTTCCTGTGGGCGTTGGAGGGCTTGCACCGTTTGATCGACAACGATTACAAGTTTACGGTCAGCCAGTCGGCACAGGACAACATGGACGCTGCCGTATCGGACGGAAACAACATCATCGAGTTTTTAAGCTCCGAGGGGTATATCCGCTTCAAGGCAGATTATGAGGTCAGCTCCAAAGACCTGTACGCCGTTTACAAGCTGTGGTGTGATGATAACGCTTTGAGCAGCCTTTCCCAAAAGAGTTTCTGCTCGTTTCTCAAACAGAATGAGAGTCGGTACAACATCGAGTACACCAATAAGGTCAATATCGGCGGCGGGAGGTATGCCAGAGGATTTGTCGGCATCGAGCTTCTGCAAAGACCATTTCTGTAAAAATGATATTGACCCGAAAATACGTGTACCATCCGTACCAAGTGTACCACGGTACAGCAAGTACACTTGGTACACGTACTTTTCAGTCCGTTTCACTATTATTTTTCAATGCTGTTGGCGGATGCCCTGTTTTTGGGCATTGAAAATCAATGGTAATGAAAACAGGAAAGATTTTGACCGCAGAACAAAACCATTTCACGAAATCGTGCTTCTCTGAACAATGTATCCCGTTTACGGAACAATAGGTATTTTCTCTGTTCCAGAGCAAATCACACGGAACAGTAAAGTGGGATATGGTCATATATGGGCAGGACATCACAAGCAAAATTCTGAACGGATTTCAGAGATTGCAGATTTTCACTAATCGGTGAAGTGGGTATGCCGTAGGGCGTACCGTTTTCGCCGCATTACAAACAAAATTTATGGAGGATTTTATCAATATGAATGTACGCAACGAAATAAAGGCACAGATCATCCGTACCGGAATGACTATGCAGGAAGTTGTTGACCTGCTCTCGGACGAGTACGGATGGAGCGACAGCGTTTCCAATCTGTCCGCAAAACTACAGAGAGAAAGTATCCGATACAAGGAAGTCGTGGAGCTTGCCGATGTGCTGGGCTACGACATCGTATGGCAGAAAAGGAGGGGCAAATAATGGCAAATGCACAGTACGCTATTTTAAGATTTGCGAAATACAAGGGACCGGAGATCAGCGGCATTGAAGCTCATAACGAGCGCACCAAGGAGAAATACGCAAGCAATCCAGACATTGACCCGTCCCGTACACACTTGAATTTCCATCTTATCAAGCCCGAAAGGAAGTACAGAGCTGAATCCGAGTGTCAGATTGCAGAAGCCGGATGCCGCACACGCTCGGACAGCGTTCGTGTGGTGGAAGCTCTCATAACCGCTACGCCGGAGTTTTTCAAGGGAAAGAAACGAGCTGAAATCCGTGAGTTCTTCAATGAAGCGTTGGAGTTCATCAAGCAGAATCAAGCTCCCGAAACGATCATATCCGCTGTGGTGCATCTGGACGAGAAATCGCCCCATATGCACCTTTGCTTTGTACCTCTGACGGAGGATAAAAGGTTGTGTGCCAAGGAGATTTTAGGGAACAAAAAGAAGCTGACACAGTGGCAGGACAAGTATTGGGAACACATGGTAAAGAAATATCCCGATCTGGAACGTGGCGAAAGTGCCAGCGAGACCGGGCGTGACCACATCCCCACAAGGGTATTCAAACAGATGGCACGTCTGAACAAGCAGCATGACAAGCTGGCAGAACTGCTCTCCGATATGAAGTTCACGAACTACAAGGAGCGTTCGGCACAGATTGCGGCGTTTCTTGAAAAGTATATCCCCGATGTTGCCGCTATGGAAACGCAGATGAAGAAATACAAAAAGTTCTTCAAAACAGCGGACGGCAAACAGAAAGCGTTGGAAAAGAAAAATGACGAGCTGACCGCCGCTCTGGAAAAGAGCGAGAAAGAAAGCACCGTCAAGAAGTTGCAGGAAATGCGGCTGCATAGCGATTATGAGCGCATCAAGGGCATTCTTGACCGCATCCCGCCGGAGATCATTCGAGCATATACACATCGTGACAGCAAAACGCAGGAGGTACGCCATTATAGATAACAGAAAAAAGGATGAATGGAGCGGCTTTGCCGATTTACTTGCCAACTTAATAGAGAAATATGCGGCGGTTCTGGATATTGAAAATCTTCCGGAGCCGCCGATTTGTTTGGACAGCGAGAAAAAAGAAATTGTAAACAATTCCAAACTTTTTGAGGAATCTATTGAAAAAACGGACATTGCATGATATAATATACGTGTGATAAGTGTCCAAACCTACTCTGAGAGTGATTTCGGAGTAGGGGTTACATAACGGTGCTGCATACGGCGGCACGAATGAGGATAACGATATGAAAAAAGACAAGATAAAAGTATATATTTACACGAGAGTATCCACCACGATACAGGTGGATGGATACTCTCTGGATGCTCAGAAAGCCAGAATGAAAGCATTTGCCGAGTACAATGACTATAAGATTGTCGGTGAGTATGAGGATGCCGGTAAATCCGGTAAGTCCATCGAGGGCAGATTAGAGTTTAACCGCATGATGGAGGACATCAAATCCGGCAAGGACGGTGTTTCCTATGTGCTGGTGTTCAAGCTCTCCCGTTTCGGCAGAAATGCGGCAGATGTGCTGTCCACCTTGCAGGTTATGCAGGATTTCGGTGTCAATCTGATCTGTGTTGAGGATGGTATTGATTCCTCCAAGGATGCAGGAAAACTGATGATCTCCGTTCTGTCAGCGGTTGCCGAGATCGAGCGTGAGAATATCCGTGTTCAGACGATGGAGGGCAGAATCCAGAAAGCCCGTGAGGGCAAATGGAACGGCGGCTTTGCTCCTTATGGATATACGCTTGAAAAAGGCAAGCTGTATGTGAATGAGGAAGAAGCAGAAGCAATCCGCATCATCTTTGACAAGTACGTGCATACCGACATGGGCGCAAACGGTCTTGCCCGATACCTCGCCAATCATGGCATTGGAAAAATCCAAAGACAGAACGGCAAGAATCCTCTGTTTGATGCGGCGCTTATCCGCAGGATACTGAAAAATCCTGTTTACTGCGGCAAGATCGCCTATGGCAGACGCAGGACGGAAAAGGTGCATGGCACAAGAAACGATTACCGTCTTATTGAACAGGACAACTATCTGTTGGTCGATGGTCTGCACGAAGCACTTGTTTCCGAAGAACTCTGGCATGATGCACAGGTGAAATTGGTTGCCCAGGCAAAGAAATACGAGAAGGTCAACCATGGTAAGGATAACAAGGTGCATCTGCTGACAGGCTTGCTCAAATGCCCGATCTGCGGAGCCGGTATGTACGGCAATAAGAGTGTCAAGCACAAGGCAGACGGCACGAAGTACAAGGATTTCTACTACTACGGCTGCAAACACCGCACCATGACCCGTGGTCACAAGTGCGACTATAAGAAGCAAATCCACGAAGAACTCTTGGAAACCGCTGTCGCAGAGGTGATTACCAAGTTGGTCAGCAATCCGAAGTTTGCCGCTTTGATGCAGCAGAAAATCAGCATGAAAGTGGATACTTCCGCTATCGAACAGGAGATTGCAAACTACGAAAAACAGCTTCGCCAGAGCTATTCCATCAAGTCCCGATTGATAGAGGAAATTGATACACTTGACCCCGATGATAAACATTACATCAAACGCAAGGCAGACCTTGATGATCGTCTTTACAAGATGTATGATAAAATCGAGGATACGGAGTCTCTGCTGATTGAAGCCAGAGCAAAGAAAATGGCAATCGAAGCTGAAAAGCTGACTGCCGATAATATCTACAAAGTTTTGATTTACTTTGATAAGCTGTACGCCGTGATGGATGAACAGGAACGCCGACAGCTTATGGAGTCGCTGATCTCCGAAATCCATATCTTTGAGGAACGGAAGCCGAACGGACAATGGCTGAAATCCATCAAATTCAAGCTCCCGATCATAGAGGAAGATATGGAAATAAGTTTGGACAACGATACACAAGTTGAGACGGTGCTGCGGATGGAACGAAGGAATCGCTAACACTTGTAGGGAGGACAAGCATGAAGCTCTCTTTTAAACAGAAGTTCAACACTCGTCAGGAAATCAGCGTCCTTTTGGGCGGTGATACTCAAAAGGGGATCGCAGTATCTGCTCAAACAGATACTATTCTTCTATTTATGAACGATGGCGAGATCTATACAGATTATTTTTATCCCACCGGTTCTTATTCCCACTGTATGTACACCGGGATAGGTCGGAGAGGACATCAGGATAGTCCTGACGAAAATAAACATATGTACCATCTAAATATCGAGGTTTTGTCCCATAGAACCAACAAAAAGCATCTTCTTGTTTTTGAAAAGAAAGATAAAGCAATGTATTTTGTGGGAGAGTACCGCCTAACAGAGATGCACCAAAATGTACAGCCAGATGAAAATGGTATGCTACGCCGGGTATTTGTATTTCATTTAACACAAGTGAGCGACTATTTTGAGTGGTAAAAGGCAAAGACCTTTTGCGCGGGAAAATGAAATGACGGACACCGGCGCGCCTCGGAAGCAATGCCTTAAAACAGAAAATGCCCCCTCTGGGCAGGAGGAACTTTTATGACAGACGCTGTTGTGACACTGAAAAAGGGAGAGGGACGGTACCTGCAGAAAGGCGGCCCCTGGATCTATGACAATGAGATCGCGGATATCTCGCCGGGGGCGGAGGACGGCGGCCTGGTCCGGGTCTGCGGCGAGAACGGCTGGCCGCTGGGCCAGGGCTTTCTGAACCGGCGCTCCAAGCTTACCGTTCGGATGCTCACCCGGGACCCGGACGCGGAGATCAACGAGGATTTCTTCCTCATGCGGCTGAAAAACGCCTGGGAGTACCGGAAAAAGGTGGTGGACACCAGCAGCTGCCGCCTGGTTTTCGGGGAGGCGGACTTCCTGCCGGGGCTGGTGGTGGACAAGTTCTCCGACGTGCTGGTGGTAGAGTCCCTAGCTCTGGGCATCGACCGCTTCAAGGTCACCATCGTGGAGCTGCTGAAGGAGCTGCTGGCCCAGGACGGCATCGCCATCCGGGGCGTCTATGAGCGCAGCGACGCCAAGGTCCGCCTCCAGGAGGGGATGGAACGGTACAAGGGCTTCCTGGGGGCTCCCTTTGACACCAAGGTGGAGATCGTGGAGAACGGGGTCCGCTACTTCGTGGATGTGAAGGACGGCCAGAAGACCGGCTTCTTCCTGGACCAGAAGTATAACCGCCAGGCGGTGGGGCGGCTCTGCCGGGGCGCCCGGGTGCTGGACTGCTTCACCCATACGGGCTCCTTCGCCCTCAACGCCGGTATCTGCGGGGCGGAGCACGTCATCGGGGTGGACGCCTCCGAGCTTGGGGTGGCCCAGGCCAGGGAGAACGCGGCTCTCAACGGGCTGGAGGACCGGGTGGAGTTCCTCTGCGCGGATGTGTTCGACCTGCTCCCCCAGCTGGAGCAGCAGGGGGAGCAATTCGATGTGGTGATCCTGGACCCGCCTGCGTTCACAAAGTCCCGCAGCTCGGTGAAAAAGGCGGTCAAGGGATACCGGGAGATCAACCTGCGGGCCATGAAGCTGGTCCGGGACGGGGGCTTTCTGGCCACCTGCTCCTGCTCCCACTTCATGGACTATGAGCTGTTCACCCAGACCATCGGTCAGGCGGCGCGGAACGTCCACAAGCGCCTGCGGCAGGTGGAATACCGCACTCAGTCGCCCGACCATCCCATCCTGTGGGCGGCAGACGACTCCTATTATCTGAAATTTTATATCTTCCAGGTGTGCGACGAAAAGTAACTGTTTTGACAGGGCCCGGTGATGAAGGCGCGGCAGCGCTCCATCACCGGGCTTTTTTGTTCCCTCCAAACAGTGAGGCCGTCGGCCCGGCCTGTTCCAAAAGGCAGCTTCTATGGAAAAGTTCAGGGGACCCTTTCATCATGTGGCCCCCCCGCCGCAGGCAGGGCGCGGCGCCCCAGTACGGCGTGACAAACGACGGGGCATTTTTCTGCCGGGTCGCTCTCCATATCCCGCGCTCCTCCATAGCCCCAGCTCTCTTCCGAAAGTGTCTTTTTTGGAGGTGGAATTGCGAGGATTTTTGTCGTTTTATGTCTCTTACAATCTGTTTCCCGGAATTTACTTTATGATAGGGGCATATTCCAGGGAAAGGATAGGTCTTTATGACGAAAACAGAAACTGTTATCCGCTCTATTTTCGGGGCCGCCGGGATCGACACCCGCCCCTTGGCCCGTGCTGTGGACATTGCCGCAGAGCTGCTGTTCACCCACAGACAGACCATCGATGAGCTCCACTTCACACGGGACATCTATTCTCCGGTGGCTGTGCTGCTCCGTGGCAAAAACGGGGAGCCGCAGTCGGTAAAAACCATCTCGAAAAGCATTGAGCGTCTGTCCAACCAGTGCTGGGACATCCTGGTCGCCAGAGGATTGGTGGGCAAGTACATCGGCGCTGAGATCGGCGACATCCACGCACCCAGGGATATCATCATCTATCTGGCCTTTTACAGCCATCTCGGCGTCCCCTTCTTCACCGCCATGGAACAGGAGTCCGCCCTGCACGGGTGAAATGGGAGCCGCAGAGAGAAGGAGGAGGCGCGGCGCCGCCATCGGGCCGCCTCTCTCAATACCGGGGCTTCCGCACAGGCGGGGCAGAAATGGGCACAGTTCCGCTTCACTTCCATAATTTGTATTGAAACGTCTCACAAAACAGCTTTTCCCTCCGGTTTTGAGCGGGTCCGGATCTGCCGGGCCCAGTCAGGACAGGAGGGATTTTTTATGGCAAGCGGACAGACTCAGTATTATGGGCTCTCCCAGTGGGAGGCCGCGGACAAGGTGGAGCGGGTGGACTTCAACTCCGACAACGCCAAGATCGACGGAGCGCTCCACACCCTGGCGGAAGGGGCTGTGTGGGAAAAAATTGGGGAGACAAGGGCAGGTATCCCACAAATGTCCCTCTCTATCCACGTCCCCAGCATCGGCCGCTACCGATCGCTGCAGCTGATTTTTCAGGCGTCCATGGCCAAGGGACAGGATCTGATCCTGCTGGCGTCCCCGGGGGATAATTCCAATTACATCACCCTGACGGAAAGTGGGACCGTCTCCGTCACCTCCAAGCAGTTCACGCTGCTTCAGACCACAGGGGAAGGAGGGGGAACTGCGACGCTGTTTCCCTTTGGGCGAGACAGCAACGTAGGCATCTGCATCAACAGCATCTCCCGGGAGGGGAGCACCTTTCGGTCCATCCGCTCTATGGGCTGCAACCCCTCCATTCTCTGGACCTCCATTCGCCAGCTCTTCGTTCTGGGAAGCGGTTCGTCCACCGTGGATGCGGGGTCCCAGATCAGACTTTACGGTCTGAGGTAAGAAAAGGCACCCCCCGGATGATTCCGGGGGGTGCGGAGAGATCATCTCTCAGGAAAATCAAGTTCCAGCGTCGTAGGTGATCTCCAGGGTATCAGAACTGCTGAGCGCATCGAAGACGATCTCGATCTCAGCATCTTTGATGGCCCCATCCTTAAAGGTGAAGGAGCCGTCGTTTCCGTCAGTTCCGACTTTGCTGCTCGCGATGTATTCAACTGTGGTGGGGTCGGCCGTCAGCTTATCATCGCCGCTCGCAGCGGTGAACCCGGTCCCGTCTACGGTAACCACAGCGCTGATCTCATCATCGCCGGTCACATAGACCGTGCCGGAGGCCTCTCTGCCATTCACGAACCAGGTCAGGCTCATGCCGGTAGAAGCGACATCCTTGATATCCGCCTTCAGCTCAGCGGCAAAAACCTCTGTGACCTCGATATCCCCGGTGACCTCCCCGGCGGGGATGGTCAGGGAAGTGCCCTGGGCCTTTTCGTTCTCAGCATAGACCTCGCCACCAATGGTGATCCGATAGAACTTTCCGCTGGTCACACCGTTCAGAGTGGCCTCCTTGCCGGCCTCGACATAATTCTCGGTAGCTACTCCGCCGGTGACAGCCACATAGCCGGACACATATTCCTCACCGTCAGCGAAGTTGGAGGTGGAGGTATAGGCAACATAGGTGGTGCCATCCTTCAGCCAGCCGGTGCCCTTGCCGTTGTTGGGCAGGGTCTTCTGCTGACCGACAGCCTTGAAGTACTGAGGCTCACCATCCACAGTGACAGTCACACTGTAGCCCTTCTCGATCACATAGCCGTTGGCGTCGATGGTGACGGTCTTGGCATAGCTCACGGTGCCGTCAGGCGCGGTGATCTTCATGTTGTTGGACTCAGTGATGGTGGCGGCGGCGTTGGCCAGGATCTTCTCCTCCCCATCAATGGTCACGATATAGCCCTCGGTCACAGCACTCTGGCTGTCGAAGGTGAAGGCAGGCGCCTTGTAGCCGCCCTTGGTCACTGCGAAGGTGTACTTGCCAGCGGCATCGACGGAGGAGTTGGCGTCGTCGATCACGAAGCCCTTGTCGGTGATATACTTGCGGACGGCGGCCAGAGCCTCATCCAGGGTGGGCTTGTCGCCCTGATAGGCCACGCCCAGGGCCTGAGGCTTAGAACTCTCGTCCACGATGCCCACGGTCCCCTTGGCCTGAGCCACGGGCTTGGTGGTCACGGTGACGGTCAGGTTCTTGGTGACATTGTTGATGGTGTAAACACCATTGCTGGCAGTCAGGACCTCGTCGCCCAGCTTCACAGACACCAGCTCATAGCCGGAGGTGATGTTGAGCTTGAACTTTACGTCCTGATTGTCGTTGACCTTGATCTTGTTGCCATCAACGACCTCGAACTTGCCCTCCTCCTTGACAACGGTGAAACCGTCGCCGTTGAAGGTGATGGTGTTGTCATAGGTGGGGATCTCTTTCTTCAGGACGTACACCAGATCGGCGGTCTTGCCGTCGTCGGACTTGTTCGCCACATAGACGGTGGTGGTGTAGTCCTCGTCGGCCTTCATATCCTTCAGATCAGTGGCCTTGGAGACATCGGGGCTCTGGTAATCCACGCCATTGGTCTTCAGGTCATAGGTGACGACCACGACCACGCTGTCGCTGTTGGTGACATACTGAACATTCTTCGGGACGCCGCCCACAGTCTCAGTCAGGTAGAAGCTGCGGCTGCCCACGGACTTGACGGCGCTGAACTGGCTCTCCGCGATGGGCTCGACGGAGGTCACCACATTCTCGCCGTTGGTCTTCAGGACCTTGTAAAGCCCCTTGGCGTTCACAGGATCATGGCCGGTCTGGCTGAAGACCAGGGTCTGCTTCTCGCCGTCCACATAGACCTCGTGCTGCTTGTAGTTCTTGTTCTTGTCATAGGTCTCATAGTCGGTGGTAGCGGCATAGAAGTAGGTGTCGTTGCTGTTGCTGGCCTCGCCGGAGTAGATAAACACCACGTCCAGCACGCCATCGTTCTCACGGGTATCGATGACCCAGAACTTCACGTCCTCGTCGTTGGAATCGACCTTCTTATAATCGGGAACATTCTCAAAACCAGTGTAGATGGTATTCTCATCCACATCAACAAAGACAGTGTCCTCGTCCACAATATAGGTCTTGCCATCGGCGGTGATGTAGGCCGCGTCATTGATGATCTCGGCGCCCGCGCCGGTCACATTGGAGGCCACATCCTTGTAGTTCTTGTACAGGCTGTTCTGGTTCTCGCGGTCCGCCTGGTCATCCATGTCCAGGATGGGGCGCAGAGTGTAGACATCGTCGTCCACGGAATAGGCATACACGCCGCCCACCAGGCCGCCATTGTTGTACGCCTTCTCCACGTCGGCCACGTTCATTTCGGTGCCATTGACCCATTCGTTGTCAATGGTGACCTTCTTCTCGGTGCCGTCGGTGAAGACGACCTTGGCCTCGATGGTCTTCAGGTAGCTGTCGGCGGTATCCACATACAGATAGTTGGCATAGTAGTCATCCATCGCCAGGAAGCCAATGACATAGCCGTTGGGGTCCAGATACAGACGGTAGGCAATATCGAGAGTGGGATGGACCTCGTTGATGTCATCCAGATCAGAGGCGGTGTACTTGGAATAGGTGTACTTGTTGCCGTCGTCCAGCTTGACATAGCTGCCCTTGTCCTCATCCTCGGGCTCAGAAGCCTTGGCGACATAGGTCACGCTGCCTTCAGCGGTGGCGGGATCAGCGATGGAAGCGACGAAGGAGTCGTCATCGTCGTTCACGTCCACGGTAATGACCACATAGTCGTCCTCAGCGAAGCCGTCGGCGGTGATGGTGCGCTCGTCGATGGGGTTAGTCTTGGCCTTGTCGCTGAGCACGCGGACCGTGACCTCGCCGTCCTTGACCTTGGTGACCTCGGCCATGTAGTAGTTGATCATGACCACGGTGACGGTGTCGTTCACGTCGTCCACATAGATCTCGGTGGTGGCGCCCTTGGCGGTGTAGGCGTAGTCGGTGTCCTTGTCGTTGGCGGGAGCCAGATCGTCGCCGGCCTGCTCAGCGCCGTCCACATAGACATTCCAGGTGTAGTCGTCCACCACGCTCTTGCCAACAGCCTTGTAGATCACGTTCTCCTTGGTGTTGGCGGTGTAGGTGAAGTCGGGGGTGTCGGCCACGGTAATGATCTCATCATCGGAGGTCATCTTCACCCGCTCGGGAATCAGGGAGCCGTCCTCATTCAGAACGCCTTCCTTGTTGCCCTCGCCGGAGGGGTTGCCGTCCATCCGATAGGAGCCGATGCCCCAGGTGGTGCCGGGACGGCCGTAATCGGTGTTCTCGTTGGTCTTGTAGACCAGGTCGAAGTTCTTGTAGCCCAGGGTATCGGTGTAGTAGTAGGTCAGGGAGTACAGGATACCCTTGTTCTCGTTGTAGTACACGCCCAGCAGCTCATTGTACTGAACAGGCACGGCCTTGGTCAGGGCGTTGAACACCAGCTCAGCCACGT
>NZ_JANGBZ010000060.1:0-19199 GCF_024462915.1 Clostridium sp. DFI.5.61 | reverse complement strand
CCCCCCCCCCCCCCCCCCCCCCCCCCCCCCCCCCCCCCCCCCCCCCCCCCGGTCCTTTTGTCCGGATGGGAGCGGGCCTGGCTCGGCTCAGGACATCAGCAGGTCGAGGGTGCAGCGGTTTGCGATGCTCTTGCGCAGGGCGGCGCGCAGGGGGAGCACGGCGGAGGGGGCGACGCTGAGCTCGTCGATGCCGATGGCCAGGAAGGTGGGCAGCAGATCCGGGTCGGCCCCCAGCTCCCCGCAGATCCCGATCCAGATGCCCGCCTCGTGGGCGGCGTCGGCGGCCATTTTCAGAGCCCGGAGCACTGCGGGGTGGTGAGGATCGAAAAACTTGCCCAGGTCGCTGCGATGTCGGTCACAGGCCAGCGTGTACTGAGTCAGGTCGTTGGTGCCCACGGAAAAGAAGTCCACCAGCCGGGCCAGCTCAGGCGCCATGAACACGGCGGCGGGAGTCTCAATCATGATGCCGATCTCGGTGTCCGGGTTGAAGGGGATCCCTTCGGCGGTGAGCTCATCCATCACCCGCTGGCAGGCCCGGCGGCACTCCTTCACCTCCCACACGCTGGCGATCATGGGGAACATGATGGCGATCTTACCGCAGGCGCTGGCCCGGTACAGCGCCCGCAGCTGGGTGCGGAACACCTCGGGATGGTTGAGACAGATGCGGATGGCCCGCAGGCCCAGGGCTGGGTTCTCCTCCCTGTTCAGATGGAAACGGCCCGCCTGCTTATCCGCCCCGATGTCCAAGGTGCGCACGATGACCCGCTTGCCCTTCATGGCCAAGGCCACTCGCTTGTAGGCCTGGAACTGGTCCTCCTCGGAGGGGCAGCCGCCGGCGGCCAGATAGAGGAACTCCGAGCGAAACAGGCCGATGCCCTGGCCGTCATTGGCCAGCACCGCATCCACGTCCTCCAGAGAGCCGATGTTGCAGCAGAGCTTGATTTTCCGGCCATCCAGAGTCACATCCTCTCTGCCCGCCATGCTGCGCATCAGCGCCCGGCGCTGGGCCTGCTGCGCCTGGCGGGCCTTCAGGCTCTGGAGGGTCTCCTGGTCCGGGTCGAAGATCACCTGGCCGGTCTCCCCCACGATGTAGGCCTGTTTGCCGTGGTAGCTCTCGTTAAAGCTGGCCCCCAGGCCGCAGACCGCGGGGATGCCCATAGTGCGGGCCAGGATGGCGGTGTGGCTGTTCCCGGAGCCGCCCTGGGTGGCGATGGCCAGGATCTTGCTCTTGTCCAGCTGGATGGTCTCGGAGGGGGCCAGGTCGGCGGCGGCCAGGATCACCGGCACCTGGGAGTCGATGCCCCCCTCCACCACGCCCATCAGGTTGTTCAAAATGCGCCCGGTGACGTCCTTGACGTCGCCGGCGCGGGCCTGCATATAGGGGTCGTCCATGGCCGCCAGCATGGCGGAAAACTGCTCCCCGGCCTGGTCCACGGCGTACTCGGCGCAGTACCCCTCGGCCAGCAGCTCCTCCATGGCACCGGTATAGTCCTCGTCATCTAAAAACATGGCGTGGGTCTCAAACAGCTGGGCGGCACTGTCCCCCGCCTGCGCCCGGGCCAGTTCGGCCATCTGTCCCAGCTGCTGGGCCGTCTGCTCCATGGCCCGGTCCAGCCGCTCCCCCTGGAACCGGGGGTCGTCGGCTTTGTCGGGCTGAATGAGCGTCTGGCTGCGGCGGCAAAAATAGATGGGGCCGTGCTCTACACCTTTGGAAACCCCTTGCCCCTGCAAAATCTTCATGTCGTTCCCTCTTTTCAAAAAGCCCCGTGTCAAACGGACCGTGGGCACGGGGCTCGCTTATAGATTCTCCTTAAAAAGCTGTTCCATGGCGGAGATGGCGCTGTCCTCGTCCGGCCCCTCGGCGGTGACGGTGACGGTGTCGCCTCCCTTGACCCCCAGGCCCATCAGCTTCATCAGCTGGGTGCTCTTGACGGTCTTGTCACCCTTGGTGACGGAGATCTCGGTACCGGAGAAGGCCTTGGCTGTCTTGACCAGCAGGCCGGCGGGACGGGCGTGAATGCCTACAGGATCGACGATGGTATAGGTAAAAGATTTCATGACAGAGACTCCTTTTTATGATTCAGACCCTTGACCGGTAAAGCGGATCCATAGGGGCGCAGCGCCCGGCTCCAGCTGGAACGGCGGTTGGCGCAGATGGAAAGCTGCACTCGTCCCCCTCCAGGGAGACCTGCTCCTTGACATATATCTCCTCATAGACGCGCTGCTGACAGTGATACACATTGAGCACGTCAGATTCGCTTTCGGGGTGATTCTGCCGGATGGACCAGAGCCTTCCCGCTGCGGTGGCGTCGGTCACAAATATGAGCCGCAGCATGCTGCTCTGACTCTCTTCTGCAGGACATTACGTTTTCAGGAACTCCCTTTCGATGTGTGAGATGGCACCATCCGCGGTCTCTTTGCCCAGCAGCACGCAGTAGATCGGGAGAGCCAGCCGATCCAGCAGTTCCGGGCAGCATATCGTGATATAGTCCAATGTCTCCAGCGGAGCAAGGCCGAAGAAGTCATAGGGGATGATGGTGGTGATCGTAATGTCAAAGCAGCCGTCAGCTGTCAGATAGATCCGCGGTGTGTAGAGGATGTGCGGGCTGTACAGCATATATCCGCTGCCGCGGCAGGATGGAAAGACCCGGGCATTGATAAAATTCAGAAGGCGGAGAAGAGCGTCGATATGTCTGCTTTTCCGGCATAGTTCTGCACCCAGGGAGGAGTAGTAGCACCTTGCCTCCATTGTGTCCTCGTAGAACCAGATACAGGACTCGATGCGGTGATCCGGGGCATACACCGCGTTGAATCCCATGGTGATCTGCATCTGACCGCTGTCAAAGCCTGCGCTGTGCCTAACACGGGAAGATCTGAGGCGGCCAGTCAGGACCCGGATAGCTTCCTGTCTTTTCAAACCAGTGTACCTCCTTGCACCAAAGGCCTTACTGTTCACTCTGTTTCGGCGGCGGGCAGATCATGGCGGCGTCTATGGCCAGCCGCTTCATCGCCTCCACCGCGGCCTTTTTCTTTCTGCTGGCGGCCGACCCGTCTTTCCGTTCCAGCAGATAGTCCACCAGCGCCTTCACCAGCTCCGCGTCTGATATCGCGGTTGCCTCCGGGGCACCGCCGCGGTCATCGGGGCGCTCCGTGTGGAGTACGCGGAAGAGCTGGCCTCCTGGTGTGACGCGGCCTTCGAAGGAGGGGGTTTTGACCAGGATGGCAGTCAGCGCCCGCAGGCCGCGGCCCGGGGTGGTCAGCATCTGGGTGGAGGAGAGCCTGATCTTGATGTGGTTCTTTCCCATTTCCAGCAGACTGATATGTTTGGGGTTGTTCATGTAGATGGATCTTTCATTATAGGAATTGATCCCGTTCTCCAGAGTGCGCCGGTCCTCAGCGGAAAATTCCGGACCCGGGAGAGCCAGGCTCAAAGTCAGGTCATAGTGGTACGCAAAGCGGGTGGAAAGTGTCTCGCCGTTCATTATCCAGCTGCCCCCTCGTTCAAAAAATTTTGGGTCATCATGGCTTTGATTACATTATAGTACAGCCCAAATAAAATGTCAATAAAAGAAAATATTTAAAAACAACCGTTGACAAAGTAAAAGAAAATCTCTATAATGAAATTAGACCAAGACGGTTTCTTTACTCAAAAAGGAGGTCATATAGCCATGAACCGAAAAGAGTGGGATCAAACCATGCCGAGCATCCTGGCTGGCCTGGCGCCCGGGAAATACAGCCTCCGGGAGATCATGCTGGACAGCTTCTCCAGATATCCCCAGGCCCATGAGGGGGTGTTTCTCTATGAGGATGTGGCTGGAGGGCGCTGCCAGAGCATGTCGTTCAGCGGGAAAAACGTAGATGGAGCTTGTGTGTATGAGGTCCGGTAACAAACAGAGACCGACTTGTGAAAACAAGTCGGTCTCTGTTTTGGTGGAGATAAGCGGGATCGAACCGCTGACCTCTTGAATGCCATTCAAGCGCTCTCCCAGCTGAGCTATACCCCCACGACCAATATCAAGTTTTAAATGGTGGACGATACAGGACTTGAACCTGTGACCTCCCGCACGTCAAGCGGATGCTCTACCAGCTGAGCTAATCGTCCGAACAGCATGGACTATTATATATGCCGCTGGGTGGAATGTCAAGTGTTTTTTCTCGATTTCCGGAGAAAAATATGAAAAAGGGAAATGCGAAAATTTCCAAATTTTTCGTGAAAAAAGCAAAAAGATGTGTTACACTGAAAGCATAGATCTTGATACCTGTGAGGAGGATTTCTATGTTAAAGCTTGATCTGTCTCAGCTGGCCGGATTTCTGCCCCAGGGCTACGCGGTCTCCCGTCAGACCGGCCTGAAGAAAGCGGCCGACATGCTGGCCGCCGGCAACGGCCCCGGGGGCGATTTCACCGGCTGGGTGGCCCTGCCGGAGCAGTACGACCGGGAGGAGTTCGCCCGCATCCAGGCGGCGGCGGAGCGCATCAAAAGGCAGTCCCAGGTCCTGGTGGTGGTGGGCATCGGCGGCTCCTACCTGGGTGCCCGGGCGGTCATCGAGCTGCTGTCCTCCCCCAACTATAACCTGAAGGTGAAGGACACCCCCGACATCTACTTTACGGGCAACGGACTGTCCACCGACGCGCTGCTGGAGCTGATCGCCCTCATCGGAGACCGGGACTTCTCGGTGAACGTGATCTCTAAATCAGGGACCACAACCGAGCCTGCGGTGGCTTTCCGGATCTTCAAGGGGATGCTGGAGCAGAAGTACGGCAAGGAGGGAGCCAGAGAGCGGATCTACGCCACCACCGACCGGGCCAGAGGGGCACTGAAGGGCCTGGCGGACCAGGAGGGGTACGAGACCTTCGTGGTGCCTGACGCCGTGGGCGGCCGCTACTCCGTGCTCACCGCAGTAGGGCTGCTGCCCATCGCCGCGGCGGGGATCGATATCGCCGCCCTGATGGAGGGCGCGGCCCGGGCCATGAAGGAGCTGTCCATCCCAGGAATGGACAACCCTGCCTGGCAGTATGCCGCCGCCCGGCACGCCCTGTATGAGAGCGGCAAGTCGGTGGAGCTGCTGGCCTGCTATGAGCCCAGCTTCCGCTTCTTCGCGGAGTGGTGGAAGCAGCTCTACGGCGAGAGCGAGGGCAAGGAGGGCAAGGGCCTGTTTCCGGCCAGCGTGGAGTTCACTGCTGACCTGCACTCCATGGGCCAGTACATCCAGCAGGGCCAGCGCCTGATGTTCGAGACTGTGGTCCGCTTCGAGCCCAAGGGCACCTTCCTTATCCCGGACGACCCGGAGAATGTGGACGGGCTGAACTTCCTGTCCGGCAAGCCCCTGTCCTTTGTGGCGGAGCAGGCCCTGCGGGGGACCATCCTGGCCCATGTGGACGGCGGCGTGCCCAACATCCTGATCCGGATGCCCCAGATCAGCGAGAGCTCGGTGGGTTACCTGATCTATTTCTTCGAGTATGTGTGCGGCCTGTCCGGCTACCTGCTGGGGGTCAATCCCTTTGACCAGCCCGGCGTGGAGGCATATAAGAAGAACATGTTCGCTCTGCTGGGCAAGCCAGGCTATGAGGAGATGAAGCAGAAGCTGGAGTCCCGGCTTTGAGCCCTCCCTGGACAGATCCCAAAAAATTCACAAAGAATCCGGTTGAAAAAAACGGTTCGATATGGTAAAGTGATAGCAAGGAAGGGACCAGCTTCCCACGTTTAACATCGTAAGGAGTGAGTAACATGATTAGAGTAATCATGGGTAAGAAGGGCTCCGGCAAGACCAAGCAGATGATCGACATGATCAACAACGCCGTCCAGACCGAGCACGGCAATGTCGTCTGCATCGAGCGGGGCTCCAAGCTGACTTATGACATCCACTATCAGATCCGTCTGGTGGAGGCCAGCAGCTACGATATCGACAGCTATGCCACCCTGAAGGGCTTTGTCAGCGGTCTGTACGCTGGCAATTATGACATCACCCATATCTTCATCGACAGCCTGTGCAAGATCGTTCCCGGCCCCTGCGACAACGAGACCGAGAAGTTCCTGGATTGGCTGAACGCCTTTGGCGAGAAACATGGCATCAAGTTCACCATCACCATCAGTGACGACGCCTCCCTGGCCCCCGAGGGAATCAAGAAGTATTTCTAAAGACCTCCCCCGTCTGAATGAGATAAAAAGAAGCCCGGGCACTCCTGTTTTGGATGTGCCCGGGCTTTTTGCGCCTGCCGAGAGGCGGGAGCGCCCCCCTTCTGCCGGCGCGGTCCCTTATTTCGGGACCAGGGAGAAAACTCCGACAGGAAGAGATGTCCAACAGGGTTGACAGGGGAAGGAAAAGGGAGTATTCTATGACTAAAATTAGAACATATGTTCTATACAGAAGGGAGTAAAAAAGCATCCGAAGACAGGCGGCCTTGCGGTCCCGGACCGGCAGGGCCGCCGTTCCGCCCGTAAAGGGGGCTGCTGGACCGAAAGGAGTGTGGGGGACGGCTTGCTCATATCATTTGACATCCATTTCCGGCCGCTTCGGGCTGGTGGAAACAGAAAACCCTAAAAGGCTTGAAAATAAGCACTTTTAGGGTCAAAAAAAGAGCAGGATCGATGGGAGGTGAGGGTCAAATAGAATCACAGAGAGGCGGCGGACGGCATGTTTTTTGTCCTGAGGATAAAAAACATGGCCGCAAAGCGAACTTTGCGGCCACGTGGTGGAGGAGGGTGGATTCGAACCACCGAAGCGAAACGCAACAGATTTACAGTCTGCCCCCTTTGGCCACTCGGGAACTCCTCCATATGAAATTGTGGAGCTGGTGGACGGATTCGAACCCCCGACCTGCTGATTACAAATCAGCTGCTCTACCGGCTGAGCTACACCAGCACTTGTCAAGACGGCTGTCCAACAGCAAGGGATACTATAACAGACGTCTCGGCTTTTGTCAAGTATTATTTTGAGAGGAGAGAGAAAAAATTTACCAAACAGAGGAGAAGATCCAAATAGTCCGGCGGAGCCGGGGGCCGTACCCGCCGTTGCGGGACATCCAGCAGGCGCGGCCTGTGCTGGTATGCCCGAGGTGCGGCGGGGAGCAGTACCGCTGTGACCAGCTGGTCTGGGCGGACGGAGGACTGCTGTGCGCCGCCTGCGCCGCAAAGAGGGAAGAGGAGGAGTGCGTGAGATGACCTTGTTGGAGCTTTCGGTGGAGTACCGGGACCATGCCCGGGCGCTGGACTTCCGCATCGTCCAACTGCGGGATGCCTGGGAGCACACCATGGACGAGGGGGAGCGATGCATGCTGGCCGAGCGGATCAGGGTGCTGTCCACCATGCTGCGGGAGGCCCGGGAACTGGCAGTGCTCTGTGAGCGCTACTACGACAGGGGGTACCGGAGAAATGTCAAATACACGATATAGGCGGGGCAAGCTGTACGCCGCGGATATGGCGGTGTACACCCGGCAGATGGCTGCGGACAACAGCGCCGAGCTCAGCCGGCTCAAGCGCAACCTGATCCGGGCCCTGAAGGAGGACGTCACGCCCAGGCAGCGGGAGGTGCTCACCCTGTATTATGCCCAGGGGCTGAACATGCGGGAGATCGGGGAGCGGCTGGGGGTGGACAAGTCCACGGTGTCCCGGAACATCAAGCGGGGGGAGCGGAGGCTCCAGCGCTGCCTGCGCTATGGGGCGGAAGCATTTCTGCGCAACCTGTATGACTGAGGATTGCGGCCCCTGGAGGGCTGTGGTAAGATAGAAAAAACGGCTGAGGGGAGCATGTGCATGAAATATCGGGCCATCTGTTTCGATTTTGACTATACCCTGGGGGACTCCACCGACTCCATCGTGGCGGGATTCCAGTATGGATTCACCCGCCTGGGGTGGCCGGTCCCCGACCGGGAGACAGTGAGAAGGACGGTGGGCTATCTGCTGGAGGATGCCTACACCCTGCTTACAGGGGATCGGGACCCGGAGCACCGGGCGGCCTTCCGTCCCCTGTTCCTGGAGGCGTCCATGGAGCGCCAGCGCCGGGAGACCACTCTGTTTCCAGGTGCCCCGGAGCTGCTCCGGGAGCTGAAGGCCCGGGGGATCAGGCTGGGGATCGTGAGCACCAAGCGCAGTGATACCCTGGAGGCCATCCTGGAGAACCGGGGGGTGCTGGGGGAGCTGGACCTGATCATCGGCAGCGACCGGGTGAAGCGGCATAAGCCGGACCCGGAGGGGCTGCTGGCTGCCATGTCCCGACTGGGGGCGGGGCCGGAGGAGACTTTGTTCTGTGGAGACACGGTGCTGGATGCGGGGGCGGCCCAAAATGCAGGGACAGAGTTCGCCGCGGTGCTCAATGGCACCACGCCGGCCTCTGCCTTCCGGGAGTGGCCCCATGTCCACATCGCCCCGGACCTTTGGGACCTGAAGCGGTGGCTGGAAGAACAATAAAAAGGCGGCAGGCCATGCCTGCCGCCTTTTTTCTGCCCCGTCCCTCTTGACATACCTAGAATATCTTGGTATATTGAGCCTAGAGATACTAGGTATATCGTCCGGCAGGGGCCGGAGAAAGGACGGCGAACATGAAATTCGATAAAGGGCTGATCGCGGGCAGCTCTACGCTGCTGGTGCTGACTCTGCTGGAGAGCGGGGACATGTATGGCTATCAGATGATCGAGGAGCTCTCCCGCCGCTCCAACGACGCCTTTCAGTTTCAGGAGGGGACCCTGTACCCCATCCTCCACGGGCTGGAGAAGGGGAAGTATCTGAGCGGCTATCAGCAGCAGGCCCCCTCCGGCCGGATGCGGAAGTACTACCGGCTCACCCGGAAGGGGCGGGAGCTGCTGGCGGAGAAGAAGGCGGAGTGGGCCAGCTTCCACCGTGGCGTGGCCGACGTGCTCTCCGGCGGAGCCAACGCTCTGGCGTGAAGGGGATGAGAGGCCGGAGGCGCGCCGGTATGACCGGCGAAAAGCGGCTAGCGCTGGAGCTGCTGATCCTGGCGGCGCTGGCTGCCCTGTGTGTGCTGGCGGCTCAGTATCCTGTGTTGCGCCTGGAGTGGGAGGCCCGCTGCGCTGTGGAGGAAGAGCACCCCGGCAGGGCGGAGCGGGTCTGGCGCGGCAGGGTGTCCGGGAGCGGAGCGGGGGATCAGGCCGTCATGGTGCGTAGCGGCGCAGCCGCGGGACTGAGCGTGCTGACCTGGTATGAGGGCTCCCCTAGTTTTTTCATCTGGCGGGGGCCGATTCCGGAGGGGCTTACGGTGACAGCGGTCCCCGGGGGTAGCGGGCCGCCTTTGGAGTATATGGCCCTGGAGCTGCCGGAGGGGGCTGTATCCGGGCGGCTGACCGCAGAGCTCCTTGGGGGGGATGTGAGAACAGCGGACAGCGTCCGGGAGGGGGAAGTCATGGTGTTCCGCTTCCAGGAGGCGGAGCTGAACTGGCGGCAGGAGCTGGCCTACCAGCGGGCCGAGACCTCCTGGAAGGCGGCCCTGGCGAGTGCGCCTTATACGCTGACTCTTTGGGACCGGAACGGGGTCCTGATTTCTGAGACCAAAGGGACCATGGGGAGCATCTGGAGGTGAGGGCGGCGTGAAACGATCGTGGGGAACGGAGTGCGCACCGGCTTGGCGTGCATGGCTGGACCGGGCTACGGAGCAGATCTTTCGTCACCCGGACTGCGGCGCGGTGGAACGGGAGCTGCTGGACCATCTGGAGGATAAGGCCACCGACCTGATGCGTATTTTTCCCGGCCTGACTCGGGAGGAGGCAGAGCAGCGGGCCCTGGAGGAGATGGGGGCGGCGGAAGAGCTGGGGGAGGAGCTGGCCCGCGTCCACAGCCCGCTGGTGGGAGAGCTGTGGCAGCTGACCCGCTTCCTGATCCGGGCGGTGCTGGTGGTGCTGGCAGTGGAGTGCCTGTGGCTGCTCTGGAAATTTGCCTGACAGAGCGGGCCAGGGAGACGGAAAAGGCGGTGAAGAGATGCAGGGGCGGAAAAAGCAGAAGAACGAGCTGGGGCGTCCCCTGCACCCTGCGGGTGTACGGCCCTGGGCTGGACCTGCTGGAGGTGGAGGAGATCCAGGTCAGCACGGCGCTGAGTGAAGAGGAACTGGCGCGGAGACAGTGAGCGGGGAGGAACGAGATGGTACAGACATCAGAGGGAAGGCGCTGGCTGGACCGGGCGGCGGCAGGTATCCGCTCCCGGCCTGACCGGGAGGCGGTGCGGGCTGAGCTGGAGGCCCACCTGGAGGACAAGACGGCGGACCTGGTCCGCATCTTCCCGGACCTGGGGCGGCAGGAGGCGGAGCGGCAGTCGGTGGAGCAGATGGGGGACGCGGAGGAGATCGGAAAGGAGCTGGCCCGGCTCCACCGGCCCTGGCCGAGGTACTTGTGGCAGGCCAGCCGGGTGCTGCTCACGGCGGGCCTCCTGTGGCTGCTGGCCATCGGTATGTTCCGGGGGGATGACGCCTATCTGGGGGACGACCACCGCTCCGAGTGGTGGGACATGGACGGCCTGCCAGGGACGGCGGTCATGGGGGACTGCGACGATATCCGCTATCTGCCCGGTGGGGACCCGGACCAGATCCTCACCCTGGAGCCCTGCCTGACAGCATCAGTGAATGGACAGAAGATCTCACTGCTCCGGGCCGCCCTGTGGCAGCGGGAGGACGGGCGGCGGGGGCTGTACTGCTATCTCCGGGTGGATACCTGGCGCTTCTGGGAGCGGGGCCGGCTGCGGGAGGAATGGATGACTGTGACCGACAGCACCGGCGCAGTCTGCGGCCTGGGGCCGGATTCCCCGGAGGACCCGGAAACGGGCGGACTGCTGAACGGGATGAGCCAAATGGGCTTCGGGCCCTTCCACAGCGGCTATGAACTGTATCTGGAGGACTGGGACCCGGCGGCGGAGTGGGTCCGCCTGGACTACGGCCCAGGGAGCCCGATATTCACTTTTACTGTGGACTTGGAGGAGGAGAGGGCGTGAAGGGAGCATGGAGGGCGCTGTGGGAGCGCCGCCCCCGGCTGGGGCACAAGGGAAGGGCTGCCCGGAACCTGCTGCTGGTCCTGGCGCTGGCCGCCCTGGTGTGGGGGCAGTACGGCTGTCCCATGCCCACAGCGGAGATGGCGTTCCGGCAGCTGGAGGGGCAGTATCTGCTGCCCCGGAGCGAGATCGTATATCAGAGCGGCTTTTGGAATACCGGAGATATAGGGAGTGTGGAGAGCCGGGATGGGACCTATCTGAGTGTGTTCGATCCGTTTGTGGTGGGTGTTGCCCAGAATCGGGTCTATTCTGTCACCTTGGACCGGCCCGGGCGGCAGGTCCTGGGGGTCTTTCCCCTGGGGGAGGGGCCGGCTCCGGTCCCGATCAACGGTGTGATTGCCTGGGTCCCGGAGCCCGGAAGGACGCGGATGAGCGGCTGCAACCTCCTGTTTCTCCAGATCCCAGGGGAGACGGCCCGGGCGGAGCTGGATGTGGACACCGCGCTTCCGGGGGGTGAGCGCTTCCTCCGCCGCGCCCAGGAGGGCTTCTGTCTGGAGGACGGCGTGTGGCTGTTTCCGCTGGAATCACCGGAGGGAGGGTGGTCCGGGGACTGGTACGAGGGGGCGGCGTACACCCTCCGCCTGTACCGGGAGGACGGGGCGCTGCTCCTGGGGCAGAGCGGCACGGTGCGGGAGTCCTGAGCGCAGGCGGCGGGCCGCCCTGGCAGGATGCCCAAAGAGGCCGGAGGAAAAAGCCGGGGAAATTGGCGGAACACCGCCGAAAAATTTTCAAAACACCCTTGACACACACGGGGGTGTTGTTGTATGATAGCAAAGCGCCTGTGAGGGCGCAGTCTGCGATGATGCGGGAGATTGCTCGGAAACGAGGTAACTTCCGCGGAGTATGTCCGAGAATCGGGCGGCTGAGAGGATCCGTGTCACGGCGTATATCGCCTGGCAGGGATAAAACCGGCCTGTCTATGCGCCGGTTTTCTTCATGACCCGGAGTGATACGCACGATAGCGTGGACGGAGATCTCTCACCGTACGAAGCGCGACAGAGTCAACTTCGTATGTATGTTAAGGAGGAACACCCATGGCAGCTCAGAAAGAAATGATCCGCATCCGTCTCAAGGCCTATGATCATCAGCTCATCGACCAGAGCGCTGAGAAGATCGTGGAGACCGCCAAGCGCACCGGCGCCACTGTCTCCGGCCCCATCCCCCTGCCCACCAAGAAGGAAGTCGTCACCATCCTGCGGGCCGTCCACAAGTACAAGGACAGCCGTGAGCAGTTCGAGCGCCGCACTCACAAGCGCCTGATCGACGTCATCAAGCCCTCCCCCAAGACTGTGGAGGCCCTGATGAGCCTGGAGCTTCCCGCCGGCGTGGAGATCGAGATCAAGCTGTAAGCGCTGAGATCTCCCCTAACCCTGTTGAACCCGCAGTCCGCCGCGTCATGGAGGCGGACGGGTCAAGTCGTCGGAGCAATGGCCCCCAGCCCAATGGGGTGACCAACTACGCCGACCAATAACCTTTATATAGGAGGAAATCCAATATGGAGAAAGCGATCATCGGCAAAAAGATCGGCATGACCCAGATCTTCGATGAAGCCGGACACGCGGTCCCCGTGACCGTGATCGAGGCCGGCCCCTGCACCGTGGTGCAGAAGAAGACTGCCGAGAAGGACGGCTATGAGGCCGTTCAGCTGGGATTCCAGACCATCCCCGAGCGCAAGCTCACCAAGCCCGAGGCCGGCCACCAGAAGAAGGCTGGCATCACCGAGTTCCAGAAGGTGCTGAAGGAGTTCGCCCTGAAGGACAGCGAGAAGTACAACGTGGGCGACAAAGTCACCGCTGACACCTTCGCCGCCGGCGACTTTGTGGACGTGACCGGCATCAGCAAGGGCCACGGCTACCAGGGCGTCATCAAGCGCCACGGCGCCCACCGCCTGAAGGAGACCCACGGCTCCGGCCCTGTGGTCCGCCACGCCGGCTCCATGGGCGCCAACAGCAGCCCGTCCAAAATCTTCAAGGGCAAGATCGGCGCTGGCCAGATGGGCGACGAGCAGGTCACCGTCCAGAACCTGGACGTGGTCAAGGTGGACCCCGAGTACAACCTGATCGCGGTCCGCGGCGCCATTCCCGGCCCCAAGGGCGGCATCGTGTTCGTGAAGAGCACTGTCAAGACTCACGTGGAGAAGAAGGGCCCCGCCGCTGGCATCAGCAACAACCCGCAGAAGGCTTCCGCACGTGTCAACCCGCAGAAGGCCTCCGCCCGCAACAAGTAAGGAAAGGAGAGTGTAAATCATGGCGAAAGCAAACGTGTACAACATGGCCGGCCAGCAGGTCGGTGAGATCGAGCTCTCCGAGGCGGTCTTCGGCATCGAGCCCAACCAGGCTGTGGTCCATGAGGTGGTCAAGAACCACCTGGCCAACTGCCGTCAGGGCACTCAGTCTGCTCTGACCCGCGCTGAGGTCTCCGGCGGCGGCAAGAAGCCCTGGCGCCAGAAGGGCACCGGCCACGCTCGTCAGGGTTCCACCCGGGCTCCCCAGTGGACCCACGGCGGCATCGTGTTCGCCCCCAAGCCCCGCTCTTACAGCTATGCGCTGAACAAGAAGGTGAAGCGCCTGGCTCTGAAGTCCGCCCTGTCCGCCAAGGCCGCCTCCGGCGACATCAAGGTGGTGGACGGCCTGAAGCTGGACGAGATCAAGACCAAGACCATGCGCGGCTTCCTCGCCGGTATCGGCGCCGGCAAGTCCGTGGTCATCACCCCTGAGGTGGACGAGATCGTGGTCAAGTCTGCCCGGAACATCCCCGGCGTGGTCACCACCACCGCCAAGGTCCTGAGCGTCTATGACATCGTCAACGCCAACCAGCTGGTCATCGATAAGGCCGCGCTGGCCATCATCGAGGAGGTGTTTGCGTAATGACCGCTTATGATATCATCAAGCGCCCCATCATCACCGAGCAGTCCATGGCGGATACCGAGATGAAGCGCTACACCTTCGAGGTGGCCAAGTCCGCCAACAAGATCGAGATCGCCAAGGCGGTGGAACAGATCTTCGGCGTCAAGGTCGCCAAGGTCAACACCCTGAACATGCAGGGAAAGCTGAAGCGCATGGGTGCCCGGCCCGCCGGCCGCCGCCCCAGCTGGAAGAAGGCCATGGTCACCCTGACCGCCGATTCCAAGGCCATCGAGTTCTTCGAGGGCATGGTGTAAGGAGGAAATTGAACAATGGCTATTAAGACTTATAAGCCCACAACGCCCTCCCGCCGTCACATGACTGTGTCCGCCTTCGAGGGCATCGATAAGAAGGCCAAGCCCGAGCGCAGCCTGACTGAGGTCCTCAGCAAGCACGCCGGCCGCAACAGCTATGGCCGCATCACGGTCCGCCACCGCGGCGGCGGCAACAAGCAGAAGTACCGCATCATCGACTTCAAGCGCGATAAGGAAGGGAAGGCCACTGTGGTGAACCTGCAGTATGACCCCAACCGCTCCGCCAACATCGCCCTGATCGAGTATGAGGACGGCGAGCGCCGCTATATCCTGGCCCCCAACGGCCTGAAGGCCGGCCACATCATCATGACCGGCCCCGACGCCGACATCCTGCCGGGCAACTGCCTGCCCATCGCCAACATCCCCGTGGGTGAGATGATCCACAACATCGAGCTCTACCCCGGCAAGGGTGCCCAGCTGGTCCGCGCCGCCGGCGTGGCCGCCCAGCTGATGGCCAAGGAGAATGGCATGGCCCAGGTCCGCCTCCCCTCCGGTGAGGTGCGCTATATCCGGGAGAACTGCAAGGCCACCATCGGCCAGGTGGGCAACACCGACTGGGCCAACATCCAGATCGGCAAGGCCGGCCGCAAGCGCCACATGGGCTGGCGGCCCACTGTCCGCGGCTCCGTCATGAACCCCTGCGACCACCCCCACGGCGGCGGCGAGGGCAAGAGCCCGGTGGGCCGTCCCGGCCCTGTCACCCCCTGGGGCAAGCCCGCCCTGGGCTACAAGACCCGCAAGACGAAGAACCGCACTGAGAAGTTCATCGTCAAGCACCGCAACGCGAAGTAAGGAGGCAGTAAAAGATGAGCAGAAGTATCAAGAAAGGCCCCTTTTGCGCCCCTGAGCTGCTGAAGCGGGTCGATGAGATGAATCAGACCGGCGAGAAGAAGGTCCTGAAGACCTGGAGCCGCGCCTCCACTATCTTCCCCGCTTTCGTGGGCCACACCTTTGCTGTCCACGACGGCCGCAAGCATGTCCCCGTCTATGTGACCGAGGACATGGTGGGCCACAAGCTGGGCGAGTTCGTGCCCACCCGCACCTTTAAGGGCCACGCGGGCAGCAAGACCGGTAAGTAAGGAGGAGAGAAAAGATGGAAGCAAAAGCCAACCTGAAATATCTGCGGATCTCTCCCCGTAAGGTGAAGATCGTCCTGGACCTCATCCGGGGCAAGGACGTGGCCACCGCCACCGCCATCCTGCTGAATACGCCCAAGGCTGCCTCTGAGCCCGTGCTCAAGCTGCTGAAGAGCGCCGCCGCCAATGCGGAGAACAACCACCAGATGGACCCTGAGAAGCTGTATGTGTCCGCCTGCTACGCCAATCCCGGCCCCATCATCAAGCGCATCATGCCCCGCGCCCAGGGCCGTGCGTACCGGATCAACAAGCGCACTTCTCACGTTACCATCGCGGTGAGCGAGCGCTAAGGGAGGAGGAGAACTATGGGACAGAAAGTTAATCCCCACGGCCTGCGCGTGGGTGTCATCAAGGATTGGGACTCCCGCTGGTATGCCCGCAACGAAAAGGTGGGCGACCTGCTGGTGGAGGACAAGAAGATCCGGGACTACCTGAAGAAGACCCTGTACTCCGCCGGTATCCCCAAGATCGAGATCGAGCGCGACAACGCCAAGGTCCGCGTGTATCTGCACTGCGCCCGGCCCGGCGTGGTCATCGGCAAGGGCGGCGAGGAGATCAACAAGATCCAGGCCGGCCTGACCGCCATGGTGGGCAAGCCCGTTGACCTGAAGATCATCGAGGTGCGCAACGCCGACATGGACGCCCAGCTGGTGGCGGAAAACATCGCTCAGCAGCTGGAGAAGCGCATCGGCTTCCGCCGCGCCATGAAGAACGCCATGGGCCGCGCTATGCGCGCCGGCGCCCGCGGCATCAAGACCTGTTGCTCCGGCCGCCTGGGCGGCGCTGAGATCGCCCGCACCGAGCACTATCACGACGGCACCATCCCCCTGCAGACCCTCCGCGCCGACATCGACTACGGCTTCGCGGAGGCCGCCACCACCTACGGCCGCATCGGCGTGAAGGTGTGGATCTACAAGGGCGAGGTCCTGACTCAGACCCTGCGCACCACCCCCCGCACCCTGGATACCAGCAAGCCCTATCAGGAGCGCCGGGAGCGTCCCCGCCGGGACCGCCGCGACGGTGACCGCCGTCAGGGCGGCTTCAACCGGGACCGCCAGGGCGGCGGCTTCAACCGCGGCCCCCGTCCCGCCGGTCAGGGTGGTTTCAATAACAATCGTGGCCCCCGTCCCGCCGGTCAGGCCAATGCTCCGAAGGAAGGAGGCGCTCAGTAATGCTGCTGCCTAAGCGCGTAAAGTACCGCCGTGTCCACCGCGGCCGCATGAAGGGCAAGGCCAGCCGCGGCAACACCGTCACTTACGGCGAGTGGGGCCTGCAGGCCATCGAGCCCAGCTGGATCACCAGCAACCAGATCGAGGCCGCCCGTATCGCCATGACCCGCTACACCAAGCGCGGCGGTAAGGTCTGGATCAAGATCTTCCCCGACAAGCCGGTCACTGAGAAGCCTGCCGAGACCCGCATGGGCTCCGGTAAGGGCTCCCCTGAGTACTGGGTGGCCGTGGTCAAGCCCGGCCGCGTCATGTTCGAGATCGCCGGCGTCTCCGAGGAGGTCGCCCGCGAGGCTCTGCGTCTGGCCAGCCACAAGCTGCCCGTCAAGTGCAAGATCGTCAAGCGTGAAGAGACCGAGAAGGGTGGTGAAGCGTAATGAAGGCCAATGAAGTTCGTAAGATGTCCGCCGCCGAGCTGGAGAGCAAGCTGGTGGACCTGAAGAAGGACCTGTTCAACCTGCGCCTCCAGCACGCCACCAACCAGCTGGATAACCCAATCCGGATCGCTCAGGTCAAGAAGGATATCGCCCGGGTCAAGACCATCATCCGCGAGCAGCAGCTCGCCGGCCGCTAAGAGGAGGAACTAAGACATGGAAAACAGAACTTCTTCCCGCAAGACCAGAGTCGGCCTGGTGGTTTCGGACAAGATGGACAAGACCGTGGTGGTCGCCATCGCCGACCGCGTGGCCCATCCTCTGTACAAGAAGATCGTAAAGAGAACCTATAAGCTGAAGGCTCACGATGAGAACAACCAGTGCGGCGTGGGTGACCGCGTCCGCGTCATGGAGACCCGCCCCCTGTCCAAGGATAAGCGCTGGCGCGTGGTTGAGATCATCGAGAAGGCGAAATAAGGAGGTGCCGGCATGATCCAGGAAGAAAGCTATCTGAAGGTCGCCGACAATACCGGCGCCAAGGAGATCAAGACCATCCGCGTTCTGGGCGGTTCCAAGCGCAAGTTCGGCAACATCGGTGATGTGGTCGTGGCTTCCGTGCGCAAGGCTGCTCCCGGCGGTCAGGTCAAGAAGGGCGAGGTGGTCAAGGCCGTCATCGTCCGCTCCGCCAAGGGCGTGCGCCGCGCGGACGGCTCTTATGTCCGGTTCGACGACAACGCCGCCGTCCTCATCAAGGAGGACAAGAACCCCCGCGGCACCCGTATCTTTGGCCCAGTGGCCCGCGAGCTGCGCGACAAGGATTACATGAAGATCCTGTCCCTGGCTCCCGAAGTGCTGTAAGGGAGGGTTTGAACGATGAATAAAATGAGCATCAAGAAGGACGACGTGGTCGTGGTCCTGTCCGGCAAGGACAAGGGCAAGCAGGGCAAGGTGCTGGAGGTCCAGCCCAAGGCCGGCAAGGTCATCGTCGAGAAGGTCAACGTGGTCTCCCGCCACACCAAGCCCCGCAAGCAGGGCGACCAGGGCGGCATCCTGAAGAAGGAAGCCCCCATCTATGCCTGCAAGGTGCAGCGCGTCTGCCCCAAGTGCAATAAGCCCACCCGCCCCGCCCACAAGCTGCTGGCGGACGGCAAGAAGGTCTGCGTCTGCAAGAAGTGCGGCGCCGAGATTTGAGAGAGGAGGAGTGAATCGAAATGGCTAACACGCCCAACCTGAAGAAGCTGTATCAGGACGAAGTCGCTCCTGCTCTGATGCAGAAGTTCGGCTATAAGTCCACCATGCAGATCCCCCGCCTGGAGAAGATCGTCCTCAACGTGGGCTGCAGCGAAGCCCGGGAGAACGCCAAGGTGCTGGATGCCGTGGTGTCCGACCTGACCGCCATCACCGGCCAGAAGGCCGTGGTCACCAAGGCCAAGAAGTCCGTGGCCAACTTCAAGCTGCGTGAGGGCATGCCCATCGGCGCCAAGGTCACCCTGCGGGGCAACAAGATGTGGGAGTTCCTGGACCGCCTGTTCAACGTGGCCCTGCCCCGCGTCCGTGACTTCCGCGGCATCTCCGCCGATTCCTTCGACGGCCGCGGCAACTACGCCCTGGGTGTCAAGGAGCAACTGATCTTCCCCGAGATCGAGTACGACAAGATCGACAAGATCCGCGGCATGGACATCGTGGTGTGCACCACCGCTCAGACGGACGAAGAGGCCCGGGAGCTGCTCAAGCTCGTCGGCGCCCCCTTTGCCACCCGCTAAGGAGGAGGAGAAGTTATGGCTAAGAAATCCATGATCCTGAAGCAGCAGAGAGAGCCCAAGTTCTCCACCCGGCAGTACAACCGCTGCAAGCTGTGCGGCCGCCCCCACGCCTACCTGCGTGACTACGGCATCTGCCGTATCTGCTTCCGCGAGCTGGCTTACAAGGGCCAGATCCCCGGCGTGAAGAAGGCCTCCTGGTAAGGGGCACTCTGACTGTCTGGCAGTTTGTTCCCTATAAGATCTTCAGGGAAGGGGCCAAATCCTGGCCCCTTCCCAAAGAATCTTTCCACGCACTCACGAGTGCGTGATTAAAAGCCCTTGCCAACCGGGAAAAACAGGGGTATAATAAACCGATTGCGTCTCAAGGGCGCAGAAAAGAATTTCCCACGCTTTCAGGTGTGCGAAACCCGTAATCCGCTGGACGCAGTCCGCGGCTACGGGGCTTTGCGCTGCTGTGAGCGCGCGGCCGCCCGAGGCGCCCGCCCGTGGTGGTGAA
>NZ_JANGBZ010000006.1:0-129744 GCF_024462915.1 Clostridium sp. DFI.5.61 | reverse complement strand
GGGCCTTTGCTTTGCTGCGCCATCTGGCCTCCGTCCGGCCCGGAGCGGAGGGGCGGGCCCCCCCGGGTGGGCGGGGGGGGGGGAGGGCGCGCCGGGCCCGCGGGCCCCGGCTGGCCGCCTCGTCCACCAGGTCGATGGCCTTGTCTGGGAGAAAGCGCTGGGGCAGATAGCGGCAGGACAGGTCCACCGCCGCCTCCAGGGCCTCATCGGAGATGGAGAGGTGGTGGTGCCCCTCGTATCGGCCCCGAAGGCCCTGGAGGATGGCCAGGGCCTGGTCACGGGTGGGCTCCCGGACCGTGACGGGCTGGAAGCGGCGCTCCAGGGCGGCGTCCTTCTCGATATAGCGCTGATACTCGTCCAGTGTGGTGGCCCCCAGCACCTGGAGCTCCCCACGGGACAGAGCGGGCTTCAGGATGTTGGCGGCGTCGATGGCCCCCTCCGCGCTCCCCGCCCCCACGATGGTGTGCAGCTCATCGATGAAGAGGATGATGTTGCCTGCCCGGCGGACCTCCTCCAGCACGTGTTTGAGCTTCTCCTCGAACTCCCCCCGGTACTTGGTGCCCGCCACCATGGCGCATAGGTCCAGAGCGCACACACGCCTGCCCAGCAGGTGGGAGGGGGCGGTGCCATCAGCGATGGCCAGGGCCAGCCCCTCCACAATGGCAGTCTTTCCCACGCCTGGTTCCCCGATGAGGGCGGGGTTGTTCTTGGTCCGCCGGGACAGGATCTGGATCACCCGGGTCAGTTCCTCCTCCCGGCCGATCACCGGGTCCAGCTGTCCGTCGGCAGCCATCCGGGTCAAGTCCCGGGCGCACTGGTCCAGCAGGCGGGTATCGGTGCTGCGCTCCGGTTCCCGGGGTCGGACGGAGCGGGTGGGGAGTTCCTCGCCCCCCAGAAAGGCTGCCAGTCCCTGGGAGAGCTGGTCCAGATCCGCCCCCTGCTCCGCCATAAGGCGGCAGGCGGCGCACTCACGATCCTGAAGCAGACCCAGCAGCAGGTGCTCCGCGCTGACAGCGTTCTGCCCCAGGCGGCGGGAGGCGGCCGCTGCCTGCTGGATGGCCAGGCAGCACTTGGGGGTCAGGCCCTGGTGGAGGGACCGGGCGGGCACGCCGGTGCCCACCAGCTGGGAGATGGCGGAGCGCAGGGAGCGGCTGTCCACCCCGCTGCTCTGAAGGGACCGGGCGGCGGCGCTGTACTCCTGGCTGGCCAGACCCAGCAGCAGGTGCTCGCTGCCCACATAGCTGTGCCCAAGCCGGGCGGCGTTCTCCTGGGCCAGCCGCAGGGCGCCCAGGGCGGTGGAGGTAAAGCGGCATTCTGGCATACATATCACCTCTGGATAGGTTTTCCTCTCAGTATTTCCAATTTCAAAAAAATTATCATTGCATTTTTCAAAACTTGTGATAAAATGAGACTAGATTTTTATGGAGGTGTTTCCCATGGCTTACAAGATTAGCGATGCCTGCATCAGCTGCGGCTCCTGCGCCGACGGCTGCCCTGTGGGTGCGATTTCTCAGGGCGATTCCCAGTATGTCATCAGCGAGGATGCCTGCATCGACTGCGGCGCTTGCTCTGACACCTGCCCTGTGGGTGCCATTTCCCAGGGCTGATTGGCAACAAAAAAACAGCGCCGGCGTGTGCGGCGCTGTTTTTTTATGCTCAAAAGGGCCTGAAAAGCAGGAGACTGTGTAATATGACGGATATTTTCGGTGGGACGGGAAGAAAATCTCTATTTTTCGTCAAAGATTTCATTGAAGCGGTCCGCCGGGTGTGTTACAATGGACCACAACACAAGAACAAATGCCCTTGCAACACGGACACGGGGCGGGGATGACGCATAGTCTGGAGGGAGACGCAGTTGAGCGGAGGGGCGAAGTACTTTATCGTGGAGGCAGAGGCCATGCCGGAGATCATTCGGAAAGTGGCGGAGGCCAAGCGCCTGTTAGAGACCGGGGAGAAGACCACGGTGAACGGCGCGGCCCGGGAGGTGGGCATCAGCCGGAGCGCGTTCTATAAGTATAAGGACGCGGTGCATCCCTTTCAGGATATGCTCCACGGCAGGATCGTCACGCTCCAGACCGTACTGCGGGATGAGCCCGGCGTGCTCTCCGGCGTGTTGAACGTGTTCGCCGGTACAGGCATCAATATTCTGACCATCAATCAGAACATCCCGGTCAACGGCTGTGCGGTGGTGACCATCACGGCGGAGACCTCCGCCCTGCGGCGCTCCCTGGAGGAGCTGCTGGCCGCCGCGGGAGGCAGCCCCGGCGTGCTGCGCTGTGAGATCCTGGCCGGATAACGGGCCGTGTTTTTAGATTATCGTGGAAGAGATTCATGAGGTGAACGGAATGGTAAATGTTGCGATCTTAGGCTTTGGCACTGTGGGCTCCGGCGTGGCAGAGGTGCTCACCACCAACGGCGGGCTGATCGACCAGCGGGTGGAGAATCTGGTGCGGCTGAAATATATCCTGGATGTGCGGGATTTCCCGGACAGCCCGTACCGGGACTGCTTCGTCAAGGACTTTGGGGTCATCGAGAGCGACCCCGAGGTGGACATCGTAGTGGAGACTATCGGCGGCGCCACGGTGGCGCTGGACTTTACCACCCGGGCGCTGAAAGCGGGCAAGAGCGTGGTCTCCTCCAATAAGGAGCTGGTGGCCACCCACGGCTATGAGCTGCTCCAGCTGGCCCGGGAGCACGGAGTCAGCTATCTGTTCGAGGCCAGCGTGGGCGGGGGCATCCCTATCCTGCGGCCCCTGACCTCCTGCTTGGCAGCCAACGAGCTCAGCCAGGTCACCGGCATCCTCAACGGCACCACCAACTATATCCTTACCCGGATGATCAAGGCGGGCCTCACCTTCGAGCAGGCGCTGAAGGAGGCACAGGAGAACGGTTACGCGGAGCGGGACCCCTCCGCCGACGTAGACGGACACGACGCCTGCCGGAAGATCTGCATCCTGGCAGCCCTGGCCTTCGGGCAGCACGTCTACCCTGACCAGGTGCCCACCCAGGGCATCCGGGGCGTCACCCTGGCCGATGTGGCCTATGCCGACTCCTGCGGCTATAAGATCAAGCTGCTGGGCCGGGCCATCCGGGAGAGGGATGGAAAGCTCTGCGCCTTTGTGGCCCCCCATCTGGTGCCCGCCTCCAACCCCCTGTCCGGGGTGGAGGACGTGTTCAACGCCATTTCCGTCACCGGAAACGCCATCGGTGACGTGATGTTTTATGGCCGGGGGGCGGGCAAGCTGCCCACGGCTTCCGCCGTGGTGGCCGATGTCATCGACATCGCCAAGGATCTGAAGACTGCCCGGTGTGCGGTCTGGGGACCCGGGTCCCGGGACCTGGTGGTCAGTTCCGACATCCTCAGCTCCCGCTGGTATGTCCGGGGGACGGCCTCCATGGACAAAGTCCGGGCCGCCTTCGGGGAGATCAGCCCCCTGGCAAGGGGAGGTGCGCCTGCCGGGGAGACCGCTTTCCTGACCGCACCCATGACGGAGCCCCAGGTCCGGGCCAGGCTGGAGGGGATGGAGCTCCACTCCCTTATCCGGGTGCTGGAGTGAGGAACGCCGCCGGCATAGAATGGTGTGCAGAGTCCTGCGCGCTGATCGAGAATTGACCTTTAGGGGGAAACAGATATATGGCATTGATCGTACAAAAATTCGGCGGCAGCTCCGTCGCCGACACGGCCCGCATCCGGAATGTGGCCCGGATCATCACGGAGACATATCGCAAAGGAAACAACGTGGTGGTGGTCCTGTCCGCCCAGGGGGACACCACCGATGACCTGATCGCCAAGGCGGAAGAGATCAACCCCGGAGCCTCCCGCCGGGAGATGGACATGCTGCTGGCCACTGGAGAACAGATCTCCATCTCCCTGTGCGCCATGGCCATCGAAGCTCTGGGGTATCCTGTGATCTCTCTCACTGGCTGGCAGGCGGGGATGCTCACCAACTCCGCTTACGGCAGTGCCCGGATCAAGCGCATCCGCACCGACCGCATACAGACTGAGCTGGACGCCCGGAAGATCGTCCTGGTGGCCGGCTTCCAGGGCATCAATAAGTATGATGACATCACTACCCTGGGACGGGGCGGCTCCGACACCTCGGCGGTGGCTCTGGCCGCCTCCCTCCATGCAGATCTGTGTCAGATCTACACCGATGTGGACGGCGTGTACACCGCCGATCCCCGCTCGGTCACCGGAGCGAGAAAGCTGGAAGAGATCACCTATGACGAGATGCTGGAACTGGCCAGCCTGGGGGCGCAGGTGCTGCACAACCGCTCGGTGGAAATGGCCAAGCGATACAACGTCAATCTGGAGGTTCTCTCCAGCTTCACCGGGAATCCGGGTACGAAAGTTAAGGAGGTCGTAAAAAACATGGAAAAATCCCACGTCAGCGGTGTGGCGAAAGATAAAAATGTGGCCCGGCTGGCCTTGGTGGGCTTGGCCGACGAGCCCGGGATCGCCTTTAAGATCTTCTCTCTCTTGGCAAAGAACCGGATCAACGTAGACATCATCCTCCAGTCCATTGGACGGGACAGCAGCAAGGATATCAGCTTCACCGTGGCCCGGGGCGACACTGAACGGGCCAAGGCGCTGCTGGAAGAGCACAGGGAGGCCATCGGCTTCCGGGAGATCGAAGTGAATGAGCAGGTGGCCAAGGTCTCCATCGTGGGGGCCGGGATGGTAAACAACCCCGGTGTGGCCGCCAGGATGTTTGAGGCCCTCTACGGTGCCAGCGTGAACATCAACATGATCTCCACCAGCGAGATCAAGGTCTCTGTCCTGGTGAATGAGCGGGACGCAGACCGGGCGGTCCAGGCCATCCACGACCGCTTCTTCAACGAATTTGGAGGCAACGCCTGAACAGGCGTCAAAGCGATGCAGCCCCCCTCATGGCCCGGTCCCGGGCCGCGAGGGGGTGCCATGTTTTCAGGTTTTCGCCCGTTTTTGCCGGAAAAATCCTTTTTTAGCTTGCAATATTTGTGCCGGTCTGGTAAAATAATAACTCGACTGGATATTCTTTTCCCATCCAGTCTGTTTTATCCCCCCGCCGGGAGGCAGACGGAACGGGATGCGGGCTGACTGAAAACGAGAATCTCAGGGTTGCCGCCCAAGGGCGCCCCTGCTGCAAGTAAGGAGAGAATCATCGCAATGGACAAGAATCAGAGAGAAGAGCGGCGCCGTCAGGAGGATATCGCACTGAACCGGGGCTTGCTCTGGGTCGGGGCGGCCATCCTGATGGAGCTGCTTTTGATGCTGGTCAATAAATACTATATCAACTACTACTCCACGGTGGAGTCCATCAATATGGTCTACGCCTTTGACGCGGGCCTGAAGGCGGTGCGCATCGTGGCGCTGATAGCCCTGGCGGCCTCCGCAGTGTGGTGCTTCCTGCGCTTCTCCCGGGAGGGGCGCACCGGCACCATGCCCCTGGTCCTGGTGGCCGCTTTCAGCGCGGTGACGGCCATCGCCCATATCACGATCTGTTTTAAGGACGCAGGCGTCCGCATGCTGTTCCTGCTGGTGCCTGCCTGGGCCGCCCTGGCGCTGGTGTACTACCTGTATCAGCGGGAGTTCTTTTACTCCGCCTTCTATACCGGTCTGGGCACCATGCTCCTGTGGATGCTGCGCCACAAGGACAGCACAGTGGACCCCTCCTCCTCCCGGCTGACTACGTACGTGTTCCTGGCCATCGTGGCCATCCTGATGGTGCTGGGGCTGGTGATGCTGCTCCAGGCCAGGAAGAACGGCGGCGTGTGGAGCCTGGCGGGCCGTGAGGTCCGTGTCCTTCCCGCAGAGGCTGGATACTCCCTGATCTTCCTGACCCTGGCCGTCAATGTGGTGGCGGTAGCCGCCGCCGCAGTGATGGGCGGAAATGTGGGCTACTATCTGATTTATGTGCTGGTGGCCTGGCTCTTCGCTCTGCTGGTGTATTACACCGTCAAAATGATGTAAGAGCGGCCTGAGGAAAAGTAAGGCTGCGGTGTGCTTTGACGCCTCCGTAGAAAAGTGTCAGGAGACGCCTATACTGTGTGGTCAGCAAGTGAAATGTGGAAATTTAAAGAGGGACTATCGGTGAAAAGCCGATAGTCCCTCTTTTTGTGCTGCACTGGGCACAGATAGAGCCGGAATACAAGAAATGCCGGCTGTCAAAGGAGGCTTCTCCTGGCAGACGACGTTTCATTGTCCTTGTGGAAGATATTTCTTTTGTCAATGCTCATGTGCGGTAAAGCAGCACATAAGGATTTGACAGACAGCCTCCCACTATTCCGGCTTAATGGGAATTTCAATTTGAGTGATATAATCGTCTATACTATCAATAACCAACTCATTGATCCCCGTTTCATAAGCATAGCCACACAGAGTTGTCCCTTGCTTTTTTGCGTAGGCAAGGATTTCTTTGTATCTTTCGGGAAGCTTTTCCCAATTTCCTTTACAAAAAGCCCTTAGGTATGTTCCGGCAGGCTGCAGATGCAGTCCTCTTTTGGAAACAGGAAAAGGCATTTCAATATATATGGCACTATACTCGCTGAATTTTCCTTGATATAAATGCTCCACTGGAAGCATGGCACCATAGGAAGCGTCATGCAGACGGCGAAGTTGGTGTTTTTTTGTTTCGGCAATGACCCGTTCAATTTCTTGTTCAAATGATAAGTTTTCAGCCATATCAACAGCCACCAAATAGCGGCTCTGCTTTTCCACAAGGCTGATTTCTGCAATATCCAAAGAGCGCAGCATATCCATATCCTGCTGCTGGTTGATCAGAATTTTTTGGATAGATCTCAAATGGGAAATGGTTTGATTTAATTCTGTGATTTTTTCTTGCAAAAGAGAAGCGAAGTTATCAATGGTACGGTTTTCCATAAATTGTTTGATTTCATCAAGAGATACATTTAACTCCCGCAGCATTAAAATGGTTTCCAGTGCCGCACTCTGCTGGTAGCTGTAATACCGATAGCCGTTTTCCTTAATACAGGCAGGTTTCAGCAGACCGATCTCATCATACCACATCAAAGTTTTTTTGTTGATTTCATGGAGCGCCGCAAACTGCCCTATGGTAAACAGTGCAGCTTTTTCTTTCAGCATTTTTGAAGATCCCCCTTGACTGTACTGTTACTGTACGGTTTATTATATAAAATGTTCAGAGAAAAAACAAGGAGGATCTTTATTTATGCTGAGCGAGAACGCATACAGCCGCCCGGTAACATTAAAAAATGTTTTGAGATTTGCTGTCCCGACTATCGTTATGACGGTATTCATGTCCTTTTATACCATGGTGGACGGTCTGTTTGTATCCAATCTGATTGGTACAGATGCACTGTCCGCAGTCAATTTGACCGCCCCGATTATTTCACTGGTAACTGCCATCTCTACCATGCTTGCTACGGGTGGAAGCGCTGTCATTATGAGAAAGGTAGGAGAGCAAAAAGCAACGGAAGCAAATGAGGACTTCACATTTCTAATTGTTGTGAATGTGATTGTAGGGCTTGTCATGTCCGTTTTAGGTTATCTTGTCATGGACGGCATCTTTGGAAGCATGAACCTTTCGCCGGTTGTATTTGATCACTGCCACGATTATTTGAGCCGCTATTTGATTTTCACAATCCCTATCCTGCTGATGAATAACTTTACCCTTTATATGATCGCCGCCGGGAAGTCAGATCTTTCTATGGTCTGCTCCATTACAGGCGGCGTGTTGAATATGGTCCTTGACTATGTTTTGATCGCTGTACTTGATATGGGGATTGCGGGGGCGGCGATTGCCACCGGCTTGGGGTATTCTGTTACGGCGGTAGTGGGAATTGTGCTGTTTTCCAAGAAAAACAGCCTGCTTCATTTTGTAAAGCCGGTATGCCGGAGGAAAACTTTGTGGGAAGCTGCCACAAATGGCAGTTCGGAAATGGCGACCGCCTTAGTGACAGGTATCGTTACTATGATGTTTAACTGGACAATGCTGAAATATGTAGGGGAAAACGGCGTAGCAGCCATTACCATCATTATGTATGTGCTGATGTTCGCCACTTCTCTCTATACCGGCTATTCCTACGGAGTCGCGCCTATGATCAGTTTTTACTATGGCGAACAAAATCATGGAAAATTAAAAAAGCTGATACGTATGAGCTTGAAGATCATCAGCGTGATCGCTGCTGTGACCCTCATCGCTTCGCTGGTCGTTACAGAGCCGCTTGTCTCGGTGTTCGCCCGCCCAGATAACCCAGTATATGATTTGGCGGTTACAGGAAACCGTATCTGTTCCTTTGCCCTTATCTTTATCGGCTTTAATGTTTTTGCCAGCGGAATGTTTACGGCGTTATCCAACGGGCTGATCTCAGCGGTGCTTGCTTTTTCACGCTCCTTTGTATTCATGGTGATCGCTATGCTGATACTTCCCGCACTCTTCGGCGTAACAGGTGTGTGGTTTGCGACACCCGCTGCGGAGTTTGCGGCGATCTGCCTATCTCTTATTATGTTTGGCAGATACCAAAAGAAATATGGATATTAACAGGAACGATCATTTATGATGTGGATTTTTGGAATTGTCTTGATTTCAGGCATGAAAGCGCTTTTATGCAAGGGATTTTCGTTAGGAGGGTTTCTGCTGCTGTTTTGGATCAAAGGCAGGCAGCTCCGATTTAACTCTGACGAGTGGGATAGCTTTTTCATTTCACTTCCGGAAAGAAAGCTGCAAAAGTATGTTATCTGTATCTATCTGGTGGCTGCTATGTTCTCTTCGTTTATCAGTTATTTCATTCTTGAGTTGACTGGATACCGGAATAGCATTGGAATAGCGATATTGATCTTTGCAGTTGGGGTACTGATCACAGCATGCAAATGGCGTACAAAAGAAAGGGACTATCTGCTCAGACGGTATCGAGAAATACCAGACACGATCCTTGAAAGACAGAAGCAAGAAACGGAGGAAATAGAAAAAAGTGAGTGAACTGATTACTGAAGGGAATATCAGAAAGCAGACTGTTCTTGAAGCGCATAGCAGCTAAGGTGTTATGCGGGCGTCGGCTCGATCAGCATATTTGAAAGAATATTTGCTTGCCTTGGTTGCAATAGGAATGAGTTTGTCTGGCATTTCCCAGGAGCTTAAACTCAAAAGAGCCCAGTAAACAGCGGACCTGCCTGAGCCAGTCAGCACGGCAAGTAAATGGGGCTGCGCTCACCGCTGACAGCCCCGTCTGCCCTCGCCGCCTGCCAGGTGTGAGATCCAACTGGCCGATCTGTATCCTGCCCCGTGGATAAAACGGACAAAGACTCTTAGACCATCACTTATCTGTTCCATTGTTAATATGTGACATGTTAACGGGGAAATTGAGATCGCAGAGAGCGCCGTTCAGAGGAGCTGTTTTTGAATTGTGCGGCGGTAGAGGAGTGCGGCGGCAAAGCAGGAGATCAGCTCCGAGAGGGGAAAGGCGGCCCAGACCAGGGCCGGCTTCAGGGCCAGCAGAAGGGCAGCGGCGGGGAGCAGGAGCAGGATCTGGCGCAGCAGGGCCACCAGAAGAGACCAGCGGCTGCGGCCCAGGGATTGAAAGGCGGAGCAGAAGATAATGCTGGTCCCGGCGAAGAAAAAGGAGAGGGCGATGATCCGCAGAGCGGGGGCCCCCATGGCCAGGGCCTCGGGGCTCGCCCGGAAGGCGGAGCGGAGCAGGGGGGAGGCCAGCAGGGAGAGCAGCAGGGCCCCGGACAGGGAGAGGACGGCGGTGAACTGCTGGCCAAAACGGACAGAGGCTGACACGCGCCGGAGTGCCCCGGACCCGTAGTTATAGCTCAAAATAGGGATCAGGCCGCTGCTGATGCCGAATATGGGCATGAAGATAAAGGTCTGGAGCTTGAAGTAGGCGCCCAGTACAAAGACCGCGGACTCGGACCACCGGGTCAGCAGCTGGTTCAGCCCCAGGGACATGAAGCTGCTCAGCGACTGCATCACCACGGCGGGGGCGGCGACGCGGCCCATCTCAGCCAGCATTTCCCCCCGGGGGCGGAAGCCCCGCAGGCGGATGGGGAGCTGGCGCCGGAGGCGGTACACCAGCCAGAAGCCGATCAACGCGCCGGAGATCTGGCCGATGACCGTGGCTGCCGCGGCCCCCGCAACTCCAAGGTCCAGGACGAAGATGAAGATAGGGTCCAGGATCAGGTTGAGGATGGCACCCGAGCCCTGCACGATCATGAAGCCGGCGGGGCGGCCCATGGCCTGAAGAATGCGCTCCGTCAAAAACTGCATGCAGGTGCCGATGGACAGTCCGCAGCAGATCAGCAGGTACTGGGCCCCCTGCCGGGCGACGGAGGGGTCCTCTGTGGAGAGGCGCAGGAAGGGGGCGGCCCCTGTCAGGGCGAAAAGAAGGAAGAGGAGCCAGCAGAGTCCGTAAAGGAAAAACCCGTGGCAGACCGCAGAAGCAGCCTGTTCCTGGTCTCCCTCCCCCAGCCGGCGGGAGAAAATGGCGCTGAAGCCCACCCCGATGCCAGAGCAGAAGGCCACCAGCAGCATCTGGATGGGGTAGGCGTAAGAGAGGGCCAGAAAGGCCTCGTCGCTGTACTGGGCCACATAGACGCTGTCCACCAGATTGTAGACGGCGCTGATGAGCATGGACAGCATGATGGGCAGGGACATAGTCACCACCAAACGGGGCACCGGCATGGCGCCCAGCATACCGTCATTGGACTGCCGCACAGAGCTCTCACCTCCTGTTTTACCGATATGGGGCGGCATCATGGCAGGGAACGGGTGTAGCGCAGGTCCACGCAGATGGTGTCCGGCGGGAAGGGGATGTCCTCGTGGGTCCCGTCCCAGGCAAACCCCATTTTTTCGTAGAAGCGGCGGGCGTTTTCATTCTCCCGCAGGACAAAGAGAAAGACCTGAAGATAGCCCTGGCCGCTCAGGCGGCGGAGGACTTCCTCCATGAGCTTGGTGCCATAGCCCTTCCTTTTATGGTCTGGGTGGGTATAAAAGGAGATGATCTCTCCCCAGCCCTCATATCCTCGGGAGTTGAACTTGCACACCGTACCTGCCTGGAGACCTGCATCGATCCGGGCGGGGCCGAAGGTGGCACAGCAGACGGGAATATCCTTATCGTATAATAGAAGGAGTTGATTGCGATTTGTTTTCAGATTTTCCCGGAATGTGGGGACCCAGCGGTCATCGGTGATCTCCCGGGCCATGAAGTCGGCGGGGATGGCGCCGGCGTAGGTGGTCCGCCAGCCCAGGGCGTGGATCAGGGACAGGGCGGCGAACTGCTCCTCTGTGCGGGCCTCTTCAAAATGAAGGCGGGACATGGACAGCGCTCCTTTCAGAATGTTCTGCTCTACTGTCTTCGATTATATCCGTCCGATTCCCGGTTGGCAAGGAGGAAAGCGCCGCTGGGCCCCCGCCGCCGAAGGGGAGGCCGGCCCCGGAAGGCAGAAAAACTGGACAGAAGGTGGAAATTGTACAAAAAGTCCTGAAAAAGGGGCGGAACGGGGAAAAGGCATACAATATATCCACCTTTTTGGAAAAAATGAGAGGTGAAAGAAGAATGAAATGGGAGTGAAATAAGAAAAAAAGGAAAATTCCCCTTGCTTTTTTGGACAAATTCACATAGTATTGTATTGGAGCAGATACCCCCACAGCAGGTCCGCTGCGTTGAGATGGGGGAAGCGGGTGGTGAGAATATGGAAATGGACTCCATTCAAAAGGTAGCCGGCGCAGAGCAGGAGAGCCAGGAGCGCCGGGAGGCGGCCGCGGCGGAGAGCCGGCGGACCGTGGCTGAGGCCCGGAAGGCAGCTGAAGAGCTGCTGGAGGAGGCCCGCCGCCAGGCGGGGGCTGAGACCCGGCAGATGCTGGCCCGGGCGGAGGCGGACGCCGCGGAGGAGACGAAGACCATCCTGGCGGAGGCGGAGCAGCGCTGCCAGGCGCTGAAGCAGAACGCCCGGACCCGTCTGGATCAGGCGGCGAAGCGCATCGTGGAAGGGGTAGTGAAGGGCTGATGGCGATCGTCAAAATGAAGCATCTGCGCCTGGCGGCCATGCAGTCGGACCGGGAGGCCCTGCTGCGGCTGCTTCAGGGGATGGGCTGCTTGGAGATCGAAGAGCCGTCGGTGGACTGGAGCGATCCGGAGTGGGCCGGGCTGAAGAGCCCGGACAGCGGGGCGCTCTCCGCCGCCCGGGAGGAGAAAAACGCAGCCCAGCACGCCCTGGAGGTGCTCAAGCGCTACGCAAAGGTGAAGGGGGGCCTCCTGAGCCCCAGGCCGGTGGTCTCCCCCCAGCAGTTTTTTGAGGAGCAGGCGTACCGAAGCGCCCTGGAGACCGCCAGAGCCATCAATGATGGGGAGCGGGAGCTGGCGGCGCTGAAGGCGGAGCGGGACAAGCGGGCTGCCCAGCGGGCCTCCCTGGCACCGTGGATCCCCCTGGAGCTCCCCCTTGACACGGCCTCCACCCGGGAGGTGGAGGTGCAGTTCGGCACGGTATCGGCGGAGACCCCCTTCCCCCAGCTGGCGGGGGAGGTGCAGGCAGTGAGTGAGCTGGCCCAGTTGACGCTGGCCAGCGCAGACCGGGAAAACCAGTATCTGCTGCTGATCTGCCACCGCTCCGCCTTGGACGAGGTGCTGGAGAAGCTGAAGGAGCACGGCTGGTCCCGGGCAGTGTTCCGGGATCTGACAGGCACGGCGGCAGACAACGACCGCCGGCTGGAGCAGGAGATGGAGGAGCTGTCTCAGCGCAGGGCGGAGCAGGAGCGGCGGATCGCCGCCCAGGCCGGCCAGCGGGAGGCGCTGAAGCGGGCGGTGGACCGAGCCTCGGTGGAGATCGACCGTGAGGAGGGCAAGAGCCGCCTGGTGGAGACCCAGGTGGCCTTCTTCCTGGAGGGCTGGGTGCCGGAGGAGCGCTGGGACCAGCTGCGGCAGGCCCTGTCCGACTACCCCTGTGCCTGGGAGGTCCGGGACCCAGAGCCGGAGGAATATCCCCAGGTGCCGGTGCAGCTGAAAAACAACTGGCTCACCCGGCCGCTGAACATGGTCACGGAGATGTACTCCCTGCCTGCCTACGGAAGCGTGGACCCAAACCCCCTGATGGCCCCCTTCTTTATCCTGTTTTACGGCATCATGATGGCGGACATGGGCTATGGCCTGCTGATGATGCTGGCCTCGGTGGTGGTCCTGCGCCGGATGAGACCCAAGGGCACCATGAGCCACTTCTTCGGTCTGCTGGGACTGTGCGGCGTCAGTACCTTTTTGATGGGGGCGGTCACGGGAGGCTTTTTCGGTGACATGATCCCTCAGGTGCTGAAGATCCTGAATCCGGAGAGCACCTTCGTCTGGTTCTGGCCGCCCCTGTTCACCCCCCTGGATGACACCCTGATGATCCTGGTGGGGGCTATGGCCCTGGGTTTGATTCAAATCGTCACGGGCATGGCCATCAGCTTCATCAAAAAGATCAGGGAGGGGCAGATCCTGGATGCGGTATGGGAGGAGCTGACCTGGTGGATCGTCTTTGCCGGTCTGGCCCTGGCAGTGCTGGGGGTGACCAACGTGGTCATCATCCTGGGCGGCGTCATGGTGCTGGTGGGCTCGGGCTGGAACGCCAAGGGCTTCGGTAAGGTGACCGCCGTGTTCGGCTCCCTGTATAACCATGTGACCGGGTACTTTGGGGACATCCTCTCCTATTCCCGTCTCATGGCCCTGATGCTGGCAGGCAGCGTCATTGCCCAGGTGTTCAATACTCTGGGCGCGATCCCGGGCAACCTGGTGATCTTTTTCATCATCTCCTTGGCAGGCAATGCCTTGAACTTTGCCTTGAATCTGTTGGGCTGCTATGTGCATGACCTGCGTCTGCAGTGCCTGGAGTATTTTGGAAAGTTCTATCAGGATGGCGGAAAGCCTTTCCGGCCTATGGCGGTGAACACCCGGTATGTGGATATCAAAGAACAATGATTTGAGGAGGATACAAAAATGGATATGTCACAAGTGGTAGAGTATGGACAGAGCATGACTTTCCTGGGCAGCATCGGCGGGCTGGCCCTGGCCCTGCTGGGCGCTGGACTGGCGGCTGTACTCAGCGGCATCGGCAGCGCAAAGGGCACCGGCCTGGCCGGCGAGGCGGGCACCGGCCTGCTGTGTGAGGATCCCTCCAAGTTCGGCAAGGTGATGATCCTTCAGGTCATCCCCGGCACCCAGGGCCTGTACGGCCTGGTAGTCTGGTTCTTCGCCATCTTCCGTATGGGCCTGCTGTCTGGGACCCTGCCTCAGCTGACCATCGCCCAGGGGATGCAGTATTTCGTGGCCTGCCTGCCTATGGCGCTGGGCGGCCTGTTCTCCGCCATCGCCCAGGGCCGTGTGGCCGCCGGCTCCATCAACATTCTGGCCAAAAAGCCGGATGACTGGTCCAAGGGCATGGTGCTGTGCATCACTGTGGAGTTCTACGCCATCCTCTCCCTGCTGGCCTCCATGCTGATGATCATCAACATCAGCGCCTGAGCGCCGGAAAGGAACAGCTATGGACGGACTTGAAAAGATCACGGCCAGGATCAGCGCCGACGCGGACGCGGAGATCCAGGCCATTCGGGACAAGGCCCAGGCCCAGGCGGAAGAACTGCTGGCCCAGGCCAGGGCCCAGGCGGAGAAGGAGAAGGGCGAGCTGCTCGCCCGGGGCCGCCGGTCCGCGGAGGAGCGGAAGGCCCGCCTGATCTCTGCCGCTCAGATGGAGGGGCGGAAGATGTCCCTGGCTGCCAAGCAGGAGGTGCTGGACGAGGCGTTCCGCCAGGCTCTGGAGGAGATGTGCTCGCTGCCGGAGGAGCAGTACATCCAGCTGCTGGCCCGCCTGGCGGTGCAGGCGTCCTCCACCGGCCGGGAGCAGCTGATCTTCTCCCCCAAGGACCGGACGCGCATCGGCAAGGCGGTGGTGATGGCGGCCAACGACGCTCTGGTGAAGCAGGTGGCCCCGGAGCTGCCCGACGCCATCACCGACTCCAAGGTGGGGGCCTTCCTGGGCAAGGTGGTCAACAGCGCTGCGGCGCAGATCACCGGCACCGGGCTTTTGACCCTGTCCGAGGAGACGAGGCCCATCCGGGGCGGCTTCATCATGGTGGACGGCCCGGTGGAGGTCAACTGCGCCTTTGAGGCCATGGTGCGTGCCCAGCGGGAGCAGCTGGAAAAGCCGGTGGCGGAGATCCTGTTTCAAAAGTGAAGAGTGAGGAGCGGAGCGGGGGGACGGAGGGCCCGGGTGCCCATTGCCAGATCCCGCAGGAAGCAAAGACTGCCCGCAGAGATACGCGCGGCGCTCTGCTCTGACCCGAAAGGGGTGGTATTTTGTCCCAGAAACGAGATACGGATTATTTAGCCGTCTCCACCCGCATCCACGCGATGGAAAACCGCATGCTGACCCGGGAACGGATGGAGCGGATGATCGACGCCAAGGACAGCGGCGAAGCAGCCAAGGTGCTCAGCGAGTGCGGGTACGGCGAGCTGACCCAGCTGACCTCGGCGGCGCTGGAAGAGCTGCTGGCCGATGCCCGGCGGAACACCTTCCGGGACATGGCGGACTCGGTGCCTGACCGGCGGCTGGTGGAGGTCTTTCAGCTGAAATACGACTACCACAACGCTAAGGTGCTGATCAAGGCCCAGGCCATGGGGCTGGACGAGGCGCGTCTGCTCTCCCAGGGCGGGCGGTACGATCCCCAGCGGCTGCGGGAGGATTTCCTTCGGGATGACCTTCGGGACTGGGGCGAGGTGTTCCGCCAGGCGGTGCTCCGGGCCAGGGAGGTGCTGGCCGCCACCGGAGATCCTCAGCAGGCCGACCTGGTGCTGGACCGGGCCTGCTTTCAGGAGATGGAGAGCCTGGCACGGGCATGCGGCAGCGCTTTCCTGCAGGGCTATGTCCGCCTGTCGGTGGACGCCGCTAATCTGCGTGCCGCTGTCCGGGCAGCCCGGATGGGCAAGGGCAGCGAGTTTTTGAACCAGATCCTGCTCCCCGATGGGAACGTATCGGAGCGCGCCCTGGCCGGAGCGAGACCGGAGGAACTGGCAGAGCGCTTCCGCAGCGGGCCCCTGGCCCAGGCGGCGGCGCTGGGGGCGGCCCGGACCCAGCCGGATTCTGGTCCTCTCACCGAATTTGAGCGCCTGTGTGATAATGCGGTCACGGGATATCTGGCCTCGGCCAGCCGGGTCCCCTTCGGGGAGGAGACGGTGATCGGCTATCTCTACGCCCGGGAGGCGGAGATCACCGCTGTGCGCATCATCATGGCGGGACGCATGGCCGGCCTGGATGGGGAGACCATCCGCAGCCGCCTGCGGGCCACCTATGTATAAGGGGGAGAGGAGCATGTATAAGATCGCGGTGGTGGGCGACCGAGACAGCGTGCTGGGCTTCAAGGCCCTGGGGCTGGAGGTCTGTCCTGCCCAGAGCGCGGACGAGGCCAGAGAGATCATCCACCGTCTGGCGAAAGAGAACTGTGCCATCCTCTACCTCACGGAGCAGCTGGCGGTCCAGCTCCAGAGTGAGCTTCAGCGCTATAAGGACGCCCTCACCCCCGCTATCATCCTGATCCCGGGCAAAGAGGGCTCCCTGGGGATCGGGATGGCCAATGTGAAGACCGCCGTGGAGCGGGCGGTGGGGGCGGATATCCTATGAGAGATGGATTCGGTACCTTCCGCAGGGCGGCAGCAGGGGAGGCGGAGCAGGTCTTTGACCTGATCCGGCAGCGGATCGCCTGGATGGATGAGCGGGGCATCCAGCAGTGGAACCACCCCGGCTACCTCAGGCGGTATCCCTTGGACTATTTCCGGCAGTGCGCTGAAGAGGGACAGCTCTACGCCCTGTGGACGGAGTGCGGCGCTCTGGCCGCGGGGGCCGTGGTGTTGGAGGAGGACCCGCGCTGGACCGGCTATGGCGGGAAAGCGCTCTATGTGCATAATCTGGCGGCCAGCCTCCACTTCTCCGGAGCGGGCACGGAGCTGCTCAGGCGCTGCCTGGCCCTGGCCGCGGAGCGGGGGCAGGACTATCTCCGCCTGGACTGCGCCCGGGACAACCCGGTTTTGCATGATTATTATGAACGTTTTGGCTTCCGATTTGTGGCGCCTGTGGAGGACCAGGGGTATCTCGGGGATCTCCTTCAGTACCCCCTGGGGTCCCGGGACTGAGCGGGACGGCGGCACAGGAAGGATCAGAAAGAAGGTTTGAGCCAATGGGAAAAATCGTCAAGGTCTCCGGCCCGCTGGTGGTGGCCACCGGGCTCCAGGAGGCCAACATGGCCGACGTGGTCCGGGTGGGCGAGCAGGGCCTGATCGGAGAAGTGCTGACCATGAATGGGGACACCGCCTCCATCCAGGTCTATGAGGAGACTTCCGGCCTGGGTCCCGGGGCGGAGGTGGTCACCACCGGCGCCCCCCTGTCCGTGGAACTGGGCCCCGGCCTGATCGAGAACATCTACGACGGCATCCAGCGCCCGCTGGAGGTCATCATGGAGACGGTGAAGGGAAATAACCTCCCCAGAGGTGTGGAGGTGCCCGCCCTGGACCGGGAGAAGAAGTGGGATTTCCAGGCCGTGGTGGAGCCGGGCACCCAGGTAGTGGGGGGCGACATCATCGGCACGGTGCAGGAGACCCCCTCTATCCTCCACAAGATCATGATCCCGCCCAGGATGCAAGGGAAGATCGTCTCCATCCAGTCCGGCTCCTACACCGTCACCGAAACAGTGGCCGTGCTGGAACGGGAGGACGGCTCCCGGGTAGAGCTGCCCATGATGCAGAAGTGGCCCGTCCGCGTGGGACGGCCCTATAAGCACAAATATCCCCCTGTGGTCCCACTGTCCTCCGGCCAGCGCATCGTGGACACCTTCTTCCCGGTGGCCAAGGGCGGCACAGCCGCCATCCCCGGTCCCTTCGGCTCGGGCAAGACGGTGATGCAGCACGCCCTGGCCAAGTGGTCTGATGTGGACATGGTGGTGTATATCGGCTGCGGCGAGCGGGGCAACGAGATGACCGACGTGCTGCGGGAATTCCCCGAGCTGGTGGACCCCCGCACCGGCGAGACCCTGATGAAGCGCACTGTGCTGATCGCCAACACCTCCGACATGCCGGTGGCCGCCCGGGAGGCGTCCATCTACACTGGCATCACCATCGCCGAGTATTTCCGGGACATGGGCTACGCCGTGGCCGTCATCGCCGACTCCACCTCCCGCTGGGCGGAGGCGCTGCGGGAGATGTCCGGCCGCCTGGAGGAGATGCCCGGCGAGGAGGGCTACCCCGCCTACCTGTCCTCCCGCCTGGCCCAGTTCTATGAGCGGGCGGGCTCGGTGTCCTGTCTGGGCTCTGAGGAGGACCGCAGAGGCTCCCTCACCGCTGTGGGCGCGGTCTCGCCCCCTGGCGGCGACCTGTCCGAGCCCGTGTCCCAGGCCACCATGCGCATCGTCAAGGTGTTCTGGGCCCTGGACTCCTCCCTGGCCTACCGCCGCCACTTCCCCGCCATCAACTGGCTCAACTCCTACTCCCTCTATCTGGACTCCCTGAAGCCCTGGTACGACGAGCACCTGGGCCCTGAGTTCCTCCAGAACCGGGAGTGGGCTATGGCGGTCCTCCAGGAGGAGGCCAGCCTGAACGAGATCGTCCAGCTGGTGGGCAAGGATTCCCTGTCCGCCAAGGACCAGATCACCCTGGAGACGGCCAAGATGATCCGGGAGGATTTCCTCCAGCAGAACTCCTTTGTGGACATCGATTCCTTCTCCGAGTATGACCGGCAGGAGAAGATGCTGGCCATGATCCGAAGCTATGACCGGCAGTGCCGGGCCGCCGCTGAGAAGGGCGGGGCGCTGGCCGAGCTGTTCACCATCCCCGCCCGGGAGGGCATCGGCCGGGCCAAGTCTGTCCCCGCCGACCGGTATGTGGAGGCCTATGCCCAGCTGGTCCGCCAGATGGAGGAGCAGATCTCCGCCGTGGCTGAGAAGGGAGAGAAAGCGCTGTGATTCGGGAATATAAGACGATCCAGGAGATCTCCGGCCCCCTGATGGTGGTGGACCATGTGCAGGGCGTCACCTATGACGAGCTGGGGGAGATCGAGCTGTCTGACGGTACCATCCGCCGCTGCCAGGTGCTGGAGGTCAACGGTGATTCCGCCGTGGTGCAGCTGTTTGAGAGCTCTGCGGGCATCAATCTGGCGGAGTCCAAGATCCGCTTTTTGGGGCACCCCCTCCAGCTGGGGGTGTCGGAGGACATGCTGGGCCGGGTCTTTAACGGCATGGGCCGGCCCATCGACGGCGGACCTGCCATCCTGGCTGACGAGTACCGGGATATCAACGGCCTGCCCATGAACCCTGCCGGCCGGGACTACCCCAACGAGTTCATCCAGACGGGCATCTCCACCATCGACGGACTGAACACCCTGGTCCGGGGCCAGAAGCTGCCAATTTTCAGCGGGTCCGGCCTGCCCCACGCCGCGCTGGCCGCTCAGATCGCCCGCCAGGCCAAAGTGCTGGATGGGGAATCCAACTTCGCGGTGGTCTTTGCCGCCATCGGCATCACCTTTGAGGAGTCGGAGTTCTTTGTCAGCGAGTTTAAGCGCACCGGTGCCATCGACCGCACGGTGCTCTTCACCAACCTGGCCAACGACCCGGCGGTGGAGCGCATTGCCACCCCCCGTATGGCCCTGACCGCTGCGGAGTACCTGGCCTTTGAAAAGGGGATGCACGTACTGGTCATCATGACCGACATCACCAACTACGCCGAGGCCCTGCGGGAGATCTCCGCCGCCAAGAAGGAGGTCCCGGGCCGCCGGGGCTACCCCGGCTATCTGTACACCAACCTGGCCACCATCTACGAGCGGGCGGGCCGCCAGCTGGGCAAGGAGGGCTCTATTACCCTCATCCCCATCCTGACCATGCCGGAGGACGACAAGACCCACCCCATCCCTGATCTGACGGGGTATATCACCGAGGGACAGATCATCCTCTCCCGGGAGCTGTTCCGCCGGGGCATCAATCCGCCGGTGGACGTGCTGCCCTCCCTGTCCCGCCTGAAGGACAAGGGCATCGGCGTGGGCAGGACCCGGGAGGACCACTCGGGCACCATGAACCAGCTCTTCGCCGCCTATGCCACCGGTAAGGAGAACAAGGAGCTGATGTCCATCCTGGGCGAGGCCGCCCTCAGCCCCACCGACCTGCTGTATGCCAAGTTCGCGGACGAGTTTGAAAAGCGCTATGTTTCCCAGGGAACAGAGGAGAACCGCTCCATCCAGGAGACACTGGACCTGGGCTGGGAGCTGCTGTCTATCCTGCCCACCGCGGAGCTCAAGCGCATCAAGCCGGAGCTGATCGAGAAGTATCTGCCCCAAAAGGGCTAAGGGGGGACCAGAATGCCTTCCACGACCATAAATCCCACCCGTATGGAGCTGACCCGCCTGAAGGGCCGCCTGCGCACCGCCCAGCGGGGCCACAAGCTGCTCAAGGACAAGCGGGATGAGCTGATGAAGCAGTTCATGGAGGTGGTGCGGGAGAACCGGGCCCTCCGCCGCCGGGTGGAGGAGCAGCTGATGCGCGCCCAGAGCTCCTTCACGGTGGCTGCCGCCGTCATGTCCCCGGAGATGCTGGAGCAGTCCCTGCTCTATCCCAAGCAGAGCGTAGAACTGGACATGACTTTTCAGAATATCATGTCGGTGGATGTGCCTCAGTACCACTTCAGGACCCACAGCCAGGACCCGGGGGAGATCTACCCCTACGGCTTCGCCAACACCTCGGGAGAGCTGGATGACGCGGTCTCTGCCATGTCCCAGGTGTTCCAGGATATGCTGAAGCTGGCCGAGATCGAAAAGACCTCCCAGCTGCTGGCGGAGGAGATCGAAAAGACCCGCCGCCGAGTCAATGCCCTGGAGTATGTAAAGATCCCGGAGATGCAGGAAAATATCAAATATATCACCATGAAGCTGGACGAAAACGAGCGGGCCAACACCATACGCCTGATGAAGGTGAAGGAGCTCCTGCTCAGAGACGCCATTGAGGAGCGGAGAGAGGCCGACGCCAAGGCGGTGGAGGCCTTCGCCGGATACCCGGAGAGGCCGGCAGGCGTTTGACGCCCAGCAGGATCTGCATGAAAGAGCCCGGATGGGACCATAGGGTCCCATCCGGGCTTTTCGCAGCCCGTTCAGCTGTGCCGCTGAGAGTCGGACTGCGCCCGGGCCCGCTGGAGGACGAAACGCAGGAAGGCCTGCATAGAGGGGGGCTGCTCCTCATCCCGGCGATAGGCCATATAGATGGTGCGCTTGTAGAGGCGGTCCTTCAGGTGAAGGAGCTTCACCTGGCTGTTGTCCAGCACGTCCGTTTTGGCCACAATGGACACTCCGAAGCCGCTGGCCACCAGAGAGGAGATGCTGGCCTCTCCGGTGGCATTGCAGAATACCTGAGGCGTCCAGCCGCTCTGGGAGATGTACGCCATGATATCCCGGTAGATCTGGACATGGGGCATATAGGTGATAAAGGGGTAGGGGGCGAGCTGACTGAGCAGGATCTGGTCCTCCGCAGCCAGCGGATGGTCCGGCGGCACGATGGCCACCAGCTCCTGGTCCAGCAGGGGGACGAACTCCACCTCCGGCTCGCCCTCCTCGTAGATACAGAAGACCACGTCATAGAGGAAGGTCTTCAGCCCGTCCAGCAGCTCCCGGGTGGGCAGCTCCCGAAAGCCGAAGGTGACCTGCTCATAGCCTGGCTGCTGGAGAAAGGCCCGCACCGTCTCGGGCATGAATTTGGGGGAGAGGGGGGCGATGTAGCCCACGTCGATGTGGCCCTGCCCCGGGCGGGCGGCCCGCTTCAGGGTGGCGTTCACAGAGTCCAGGCGGCCCAGGAGGGCGTCCACCTCCTTAAAATAGAGCAGGCCGTATTTGCTCAGTTCCAGGTGGCGTCCCTTTCGGAGAAAGAGGGGGACTCCCAGCTCCCGTTCCAGGCTGGCGATGGCGGCGCTGAGGGAGGGCTGGGAGATCATCAGCTGTTCCGCGGTCCGGTGGAAGTTCAGCTGTCCGGCTGCTGTCCTAAAATAATAGAGCTGATTCAATGTCAAATTGCTGCACCTCCCCAAAAATGCGGAAAAATATCCTATATATTTCCCTATATTTTATTAAAGATTGAGAAGTTTGTCAAGAAATAAACAAATATTAATAAAATTAAATCTATCAAAAAGGAAATGAATTGGTATTTTACTTTTTGACGGCTTGGCTGGATAATAGAGACAGGAAAAGGAAAAGAAAACCCGATTGGATTTGTGATAATATTCAAAGAAAGAGCTTTAGAAATGAGGGATCGATATGGAGCGTTATCAGGATAAAGTGGTGCTGATCACCGGTGCGGGTGACGTGGCCGAGGCGGCTGCTAAGCGGCTGCTGTGTGAGGGAGCAAAGGTGGCTTTCTCTGACTTCTCCCAGGAGGCGCTGGACGCAGCCATCTCCGGGCTGAAGGCCGAGGGGTGGGACGGGGAGCGCCTTATGGGCATAAAGTGCGACGTGCGGAAGTATGAGGAGTGCGAGGCGGCGGCCAATGCCGTCCTGGCCAGGTGGGGGCAGATCGACACCCTGGTAGCCACCGCCGGCATCATCCGCCACTGTCCCATCGACGAGATGACTGAAGCCCAGTGGCAGGATGTTGTGGACATCAACCTCACCGGCGTGTTCCACGCGGTGAAGTCGGTGGTCCCCTCCATGAAGGAGCGGAAATACGGACATATCGTGGTCATCTCCTCCATTGGAGGTCGGACGGGCCGTCCCGGCGTGGGTGTCAACTACGCTGCCACCAAGGCCGGTGTGAACGGGTTGGTGATGTGCCTGGGCTATGAGCTGGGGCCCTGGCAGATCACGGTGAACAGCGTGGCCCCCGGCCCCCTGAAGGGAAAGATGTTCGCCGGCATGACCCAGGACCGTATCGAATCCCTGTCCGCCGGTATCCGCCTCCAGAGGATGGGCGAACTGAGCGACGTGGCCGCCGCCATCGCCTATCTGGGCAGCGACGACGCCGCCTGGACCACCGGCGAGGTGCTGGATGTGAACGGCGGCCTCCAGTATTGAGGCCGGCAGATCCTTTGTGCAAAAGCCGTGAAAACGGCGCTGATCCATAGCTGATACATAAAACGAGGAGGAAAGACAATGAAAAAAGCGATTGCCCTGATTCTGACCCTGGCCATGTCCCTGAGCCTGGCCGCCTGCTCAGGCGGTGGAAGCGGCTCCGGAGCCGCTTCCAATCCCCCGGCTGCTTCCGGCGGTAGCAGCACATCTGGTACGGTCTCTTCCGGTTCTGCTTCCGGGGCCTATGCGGATCTGGAGCCTGTGGAGCTGACTCTGGCGGACTCTGCTGCGGTGGGAGCGGCTGGAGAGATTTTTGACCGCCTGTTTGCAGAGAAAGTGGAGGAGATCACCGGCGGCAAGATGACGGTCTATTTGTATCTTAACGGCGAGTTGGGCAACGATATGGATCTGCTGTCCCAGATGCAGGCGGGCTATATTGATCTGGTGGGCTGCCAGATCGCTCCCGTGGTCTCCTTTGTCCCCGAGATGGCCATCTTCGACCTGCCCATGGTGTTTGCCCAGTATGACGGTGAGACCATCGACCAGGTGCTCAACGGCGACAGCCAGACCCATGCCGCCATGTCCGCCGCCTATGAGAAAGTGGGTCTGGAGCTGCTGGGCATCCAGCAGTACGCCACCTACCGCCTCACCACTGCCAATCGGGAGTTGCGCAAACTGGAGGATTTCAAAAACCTCCAGATCCGCACCATGGAGAACAGCAACCACATGGCCTTCTGGACTGCCATCGGCGCCGCCCCCACTCCTCTGGCCTGGGCTGAGGTGTTCATTTCCCTTCAGAACGGCACCATCGACGCCCAGGAGAACGCAGCGGATACCTGCGCCAGCACCAACTTTCAGGAGGTCCAGAAGTACCTGGCCTGTACTAACCATATCCTGTACGCCAACCAGCTGTCCATGAACAAGGAGAAGTATGACTCCCTGGATCCCGCTTACCAGGAGGCGATCAATCAGGCAGTCGCAGAGGCGATTGAAGAGATGAAATCCCAGATGGTGGAGAGCGATGAGACCAACAAGCAGACCTTGGTGGATGGTGGCATGACCCTCATTGAGTATGATGACGCCTTCTTCCAGGAGATCCTGGCGCTGGATACTGTCCAGGCCCTCTACGATAAGATCGATGCGGATGTAAATGGTCTGGGCACCACCCTTCAGGAGGAGCTTGCCGCCGCTCAGGGCTGATCTATCCCGCGATATTCCGCTTAGCAGCAGTTTCTTCCTGTTGCTCCTCTTAAACCGAATGCCTCTTTGCGGTCCGCTGGTCAGAGCGGGCCGTAAGGGGGCATTCCCCTTCCAGCAATCAAACAGACGGGCGAACGCCCCACAGAATAAGGAGGTCTCTCTTATGAGCAAGTTTTTTTCCCTGGCCTATCTGACTCTGCCCAACACCCACCCGGTGGATCAGATCGAGATCGCCGCCCAGTGCGGCTATGAGGGGGTGGGCCTGCGGACCATCTCCCAGCACCTGCCCGGAGAGCCGGACTACGCCCTGGCCAACGGCCGAATGTTCCAGATGGTCCGCGCTGCCCTGGAGCGCACCGGCGTGAGGCTGATGGACATCGAACTGGCCCGGGTGGCGGACGGGGTGGACGTAATGAGCTACGAGAAGGAGTTCGCCCTGGGGGCCGAGCTGGGGGCGAAATACGCTATCGCCAGCGTGTGGAGTGCGGACCGGGACTTCTCCCGGGTGCAGTTCGAGAAGATGTGCGATCTGGCGGACAAATACGGCATGAAGCTCAATCTGGAGTTCGTCCCCTTCTCAAACATCCCCGGCCTGACCGAAGCCCTGGCCTGGATGGACCTGATGGACCGGCCCAATGTGCAGGTGCTGGTGGACACTCTGCACGCCCACCGGGTGAAGGTCACCCCAGAACAGCTGCGGGAGGTAGCGGCAGAGCGATTCGGCTTCGTCCACCTGTGCGACGGTCCGGCCTTCATCCCGCCGGTGGACCACCCGGACATGGTGGGCGTGGCCCGGGGCGGACGGCTGTACGTGGGAGAGGGCGGCATCGACCTGGCGGGGATGCTGAAGAACATCCCTGATCCCCCCTACTATTCCATCGAGCTGCCCAACGCGGCGGAGGTGGCGATCCGGGGCAAGCTGGAGCACGCCAGACGCTGCCTGGAGACCGCCAAAACCTTCTTCGCGGCGCACCAGATCTGAAGAGAAAAGAGGGCCCGGGGGGGCCCGGGATCTTCTGATCCCGGGCCTCTTTTTGGCGTTTGGTCAGTCCTGACGAGCGGCCAGGCGGCGGCTGCGGAACTCGGCGGCCGCGGTGAACAGCACGTCGGAGGAGGAGTTCAGTGCCGTCTCGCAGGAGTCCTGGACGACGCCGATGATGAAGCCGATGCCCACCACCTGCATGGCGATGTCGTTGGGAATGCCGAACAGGCTGCACGCCATGGGAATCAGCAGCAGGGAGCCCCCCGCCACACCGGAGGAGCCGCAGGCGGCGATGGAGGCTACCACGCTGAGCAGGAAGGCGGTAGGAAAGTCCACCGAGATGCCCAGGGTGTTGGCAGCGGCCAGGGTGAGGACCGAGATGGTGATGGCGGCCCCAGCCATGTTGATGGTGGCTCCCAAGGGGATGGAGACGGAGTACTTCTCCTCGTCCAGGCCCAGCTCCTTGCACAGCCGCAGGTTGACCGGGATATTAGCGGCGGAGCTGCGGGTGAAGAAGGCCATGATGCCGCTCTCCTTCAGGCAGCGGAACACCAGAGGATAGGGGTTGCGCCGGATGCACAGGAAGACCAGAATGGGGTTGACGATCAAGGCCACGAAGAACATGCAGCCCGCCAGGACGCAGAGCAGGCGGCCGTAGTCCAGGAAGGAGGAGAAGCCGGTCTCCGATACCGTGGTGAACACCAGACCCAGGATGCCGAAGGGGGCGCAGCTGATGACCCAGCGGATGGCGGTGGAGAGGGCGTCAGACAGATCGCCCAGCACCTGCTTGGTGCGGTCGGAGGCGTCCCGCAGGGCGATGCCGAAGACCACAGCCCACAGCAGCACCCCGATATAGTTGGCCTCCGCCATAGCGGAGATGGGGTTGCTCACCGCGTTGTTGAGCAGGGTCTGGAGGATCTCGCCGATGCCGCCGGGGGCGCTGGAGGCGGCCTCCTGGGCCAGCGCCAGGGTGGAGGGAAACAGAAAGCTGGCAACCACCGCACACAGCGCAGCCAGAAGGGTGCCGATGAGGTAGAGCGCGATGACGGTGCTCATGTTGCTCTTGGCCCCTTTCTTGTGCTGTGCCAGGGAGTGCAAGACCAGGAAAAAGACAAGCAGGGGGGCCAGGGCCTTCAGCGCGCCTACGAACAGGGTGCCCAGGAGGCTGAGGAAGGAGGCGCCGGGCAGGAGGAAGCCCAGGACAGCGCCCAGGATCAGGCCGATCAGAATACGTTTGACCAGGCTGAGCTGGTTCCATTTGCAAAGCAGTTCCATGAAGAGGTTCCTTTCTGGCCAAAGGCCGGGGAATGGAGGGTGTTCCGCCGGAAGAGGACATCTGTCCGTCCGGACAAAGAGGCCAAAAAAAGACACGCTTAGAAGCGTGTCTTTCTTTTTGGAGCGAGTGACGGGGCTCGAACCCGCTACCTCCACCTTGGCAAGGTGGCGCTCTACCAGATGAGCTACACTCGCAACAACAAAGCATATTATAGCAGAAAATTTGTCGCTGTCAAGCATAAAATGAAAAAATTGAGAATGATCTCATTCCGCCCCGTCGGAGGAGGCGGAGGAGGTGCCGGGAACCTCCTCCGTCCCCTCCTGGCTGTCCGACGGCTCCCCGCAGGGGGGGACCGCCTGGGTATCCCACTGGTAGCCCAGGGCGGCCATCTCCCGGTCAGAGAGGAGGGGGTACTGCCCGCGGCTGTCCGCCCCCCGGGTGAGGTCCAGATGGCGATAGCCGCTCTCGGTGCGGACGACGTTCCAGAAGTGGGGTGACCCGTCCAGGGTGCCCGGTACCACCATGCCGGTCAGCTCCAGCCGTTGGGCCAACAGCAGGGCGGCCAGGGCAAGTCCCTCGCTGTCTGCTGCCCCCGCCACCAGGGCGTCATAAGCGCTGGCCCCCCCCTCCGGATCGTAGTGTCCGGCGTCCAGCACGGCGGCAGATACGGTCTGGATGGCCTCGTCCCCCTCGGTCCCCCAGATGGAGACCACGATCTCATTGGCGCGCCGGGCCAGGGCAGTCCGGCGGCGCTGGAGCTCTTTCTGCTCCAGGTGGTAGGTAAGCAGGACCTCCACGATGCGCTGGCGGCCGCTCTCCTCCCCTTGGGGATAGATATAGACCTGGGCCTCGGGCAGATCCAGGGCGGTGTCCGGACTGGCATAGTAGGCCTCCCGGAAGAGGGTTTGGATGTAGGTCTCGTCCCCCTCGAAGTAGCTGATGCGCAGGGCGGCCTCGGTGCCGAAGGAGGAGAGCAGGTCCTTGAGTTGGGAGCGGATGGCGGTGGCACCGGTGGCGGCCACGATGGCGGAGACCTGCTCCCGGGTGCGGCGGTAGGTGATCTCCACAGCGGCCTCATAGTAGGAGACAATAGGGGTCACATCATAGCGGATGAAGTCCACTGAATAGGCTCCCAGAGGGTCCTCCTGGACCACCTCCAGACAGGCGTTGGACAGGGACTGCTCCACATCCTGGTCGTAGTTGTACATCCGGACAGTGCCCTCCTCCTCACCCAGGGAGATGAGGTAGATCAGGGCATTGACCAGCTCCTGGTAGTTCTCCACCCGAAGGATGGAGGAGTCCCCCTCGGCAGGGGGCGTGGCGCTGTGGGGAGTCACGCTGGTGTAGCTGCGGGCGAGCAGTGAGGAGCACCCGGACAGCAGCAGGGACAGCGCGGCCACGGCCGCGCAGAGCCTCCATTTCATCAGATCCCTCCTCCCATGTTCCCGCCGGGGCTCACATCCCCAGCGCCTCTCCGATCAGTACGACTTCCATCTCCTCTGTGGCATTGGGACGAGCCCAAAGAACCGCAAGTCCTCGGCAGATGCGCTCCGGGCTCTTGCAGTCATAGCACCGGTCTGCCTTGGCGGCGCAGGGGGTCCTGCACCCCATGGACTGTGCCCGCTTGGGGGCGGCCACGTTCCGGGCCCGCCACAGTGCCGCCTCAAAATCGGGGGCGACCTTGTTGACACCCACCAGGAAGTAGACCTTCTGGTGGCCGTACAGGGTGGAGGAGACCCGGTTGCCGTTGCCATCGATGTTGACGATCTCCCCAGTCTCCGCCAGCGCGTTGGCGGAGGTGATGTACACATCGGTGAGGACGGAGTCCCTCAGGGCGCCCCCCTCCCAGTGCCAGACCACCTGGTTGTGGGCAGCCAGCCTGGGGTAGAGCCCCATCTCCTTCACCGTCATGGACCCGCCGATGCCCACCGTTTTCCCATCGATCTGGCCGTCCAGATAGGCGGCCGCCTCATCTGCGGTGGGGAAGTAGGCGGTGCGGAAGCCGCGGGCCTCCAGGTTGGCGCGGAGTTTTTCCAGATCTGCCATGGTGATACCTCCCTGAAAAAATGAATGGATCACAGGTCATGCTGGTGATAGCTGTGGAAGCCCTGGCCCAGCACCTCGTGGGCATCGCACACGATGAGAAAGGCGGAGGGGTCGGTCTCCTTTACCGCCCGCTTCAGGGCCACGATCTGCTTCTGCTTGAAGGCGCACATGAGCACGTCTTTTGCCTCCCCGGACCAGGCCCCGGCCCCCCGGAGGATGGTGACGCCCCGGTCCAGCTCCGCACTGATGGAGCGGATGATCTCCTGGGGGCGGTCGCTGATGATATAGGCCACCTTGGCGTTGTCCAGGCCGTAGAGCACCCGGTCGATGACCAGGGAGGAGATATACAGGGAGACCAGCCCGTACAGGGCGCTGCTCAGGCTGTGGAAGGCCAGAGCGGCCAGGGCGATGACCACCAGGTCCACCGCCATGACCAGGGTGCCCATGGGCAGATGGCCGAAGCGGAGCTTCAGCAGCCGGGCGATGAGATCGGTGCCGCCGGTGGTGGCTCCCTGGAGGAACACCATCCCAAGGGACAGCCCGATCAGCGCGCCGCCGAAGACGGAGGCCAGCATGGGGTCCATGGGCGGGAAGGAGTAACGGGCGGCCAGCAGGTCCACCCCCAGGGAGGTGGCGGCGGTGGCGAAGAGGGAGGAGGCCAGCAGCTTCCACCCCAGCAGCCGCCAGCCCAGCAGGAACAGGGGCAGGTTGAGGGCGATGACCGCACTGCCCACCGGGATGGCGGGGACGATGGCATGGATGATCTGCCCCAGGCCGGTCATCCCGCCCAAGGTGATCTGGTTGGGAACATAGCACCAGTCAAAGCCCAGGGCAAAGACAGCGGAGGCCAGTGTGATCCACAGATAGGGCCGGAAGGCGGCCCAGAGCTTGCCGGTGCGCACAAAAAAACTTCCTTTCCTTTTCTGGTTGGGCGGCGCGGCGGCTGCCCGGGACGGTGGTGTTACAGCAGGGTCATCTGCTCCTCTCCCCGGTCGGGCTCCCGAAGGAGGGCTCCCGCAATGGGCAGGGAGCGGGCCCGGTAGCGGGCGGCGTTGCGGATGGGGGTCTGAGCCAGGGGCAGGGCCTTCTCCACCCGGTATTTAGGCTTGAGGGACATGACGTTGACCCCCTGGGTGGTGCGGGTAGTCTTGGGGGAGAGGGCGGAGGTGTGGAAGATCATGCAGCGCCCCTCGGTGGAGTAGACCGCCATCTCCTGGTCCTCCTCCAGCAGGAAGGCGGAGACCAGGGGGGCCTTGTCGGAATAGGCCCCGGTGAGCTTTTTCCGGCGGGTCTGGGTCTGGTAGGCGGACAGTTCCACCCGGGCCGCCTTGCCGTTGTCAAAGAAGAAGAGCAGCTGGCGGCGGTAGTCCCCGGGGATGCAGGCCCAGACCACCCGCTCCTCCTGGTCCATGGCAAGCTTGGTGGGCAGGTAGTCCCCCAGCACGCTGGCCTTGGTGTCCTCAAATTCGCTGAGCCGGGTCTTATAGCACTGCTGCCTGTCGGTAAAGACCAGCAGCTCGTCCCGGTTGGAGGCCTCCCAGGTAAGGAAGGGGCCGTCGCCGTCCTTATACTTCTGCTCGCCGGACATCCGCAGGGACTGGGGGGTGATTTTCTTCAGATATCCCTCCCGGGACAGGAAGAGATTCACCGGGTAGTCGGGGACCTCCTCCTCAGCGGTGAGCAGCTCCTCGGTCTGGTGGTCATAGACGATATCGGTGCGGCGGGGGAGGGCGTACTTTTTCTTGACTTGCTCCAGCTCACCGATGATGACCTGACGGATGCGGCGGGGGCTGTTCACCAGGTCCTGGAGGTCAGCGATCTCCTCCTCCAGGGAGTCCACCTCCTGGGTGCGCTTGAGGATGTACTCCTTGTTGATGTTCCGCAGGCGGATGTCGGCTACGAACTCGGCCTGGATCTGGTCAATGCCAAAGCCGATCATCAGGTTGGGCACTACCTCCGCGTCCTCCTCGGTCTCCCGGATGATGCGGATGGCCCGGTCGATGTCCAGCAGGATGCGCTTGAGGCCCTTGAGCAGGTGCAGCTTCTCCTGCTTCTTCTTCAGGGAGAAGTATGTGCGGCGGCGCACGCAGTCGCTGCGCCAGGCGGTCCACTCCTCCAGGATCTCCCGCACCCCCATCACCCGGGGCATCCCGGCGATGAGGATGTTGAAGTTGCAGGACTGGCTGTCCATCAGGGGGGTGGACTTGAACAGCTTGGCCATCAGCTTGTCCGGGTCAGTGCCCCGCTTCAGGTCGATAGTCAGCTTCAGGCCGGACAGGTCGGTCTCGTCCCGCATGTCGGTGATCTCACGGATCTTGCCCGACTTGATGAGCTCAGCCACCTTGTCCATGATGGCCTCCACGGTGGTGGAGTAGGGGATTTCGTAGACCTCGATGATGTTGTCCGCCTTGAGGTAGCGCCACTTGGCGCGCACCTTGAAGGAGCCCCGTCCGGTGCGGTAGATGGAGGCCAGCTCCGAGGCGTCGTAGAGCAGTTCACCGCCGGTGGGCAGGTCGGGGGCCTTCAGGGTGGACATGAGATCGTGGTCCGGGTCCTTCAGATAGGCGATGGTGGTGTCGCACACCTCCCCCAGGTTGAAGCCGCACAGGTTGCTGGCCATGCCAACGGCGATGCCCTGGTTGGCGGAGACCAGCACGTTGGGAAAGGTGGTGGGCAGGAGGGTGGGCTCCTTCAGCTTGCCGTCGTAGTTGTCCACAAAGTCCACGGTGTCCTGGTCGATGTCCCGAAACAGCTCGGCGCAGATGGGGTCCAGCCGCACCTCGGTGTATCGGCTGGCGGCCCAGGCCATGTCTCGGGAGTACACCTTTCCAAAGTTGCCCTTGGAGTCCACAAGGGGGTGGAGCAGGGCCCCGTAGCCCCGGGAGAGGCGGACCAAGGTGTCGTAGATGGCGGCGTCCCCGTGAGGGTTGAGCTTCATGGTCTGGCCTACTACGTTAGCGCTCTTGGTACGGGCCCCGCCCAGCAGTTTCATCTGATACATGGTGTAGAGCAGCTTCCGGTGGGAGGGCTTGAAGCCGTCGATCTCCGGGATGGCCCGGGAGACGATGACCGACATGGCATAGGGCATATAGTTGATCTCCAGCGTCTCGGTGATGGGCTGCTCCAGCACCTCGGCCCGCAGGCCCATGACGTTGGGGTTGGTTACCTTGGGTTTGGTCTCGTCGGGGTTTTTCTTCTTTGGCATAGGGATATCCGTCCTATCTTCTGCCCCAGCTTAGGGGGACATTTTCAATCAAACACTGAAAGAGATCACGCATCTGCCCGATATAGAGGGATCAGGCTGGCAAAACAAATGCTCAAAGATCCAAAGATTTGAGTACATAAAATAAGATCCTGGTCGAACCGCAGAAAAAACCACAGAAGAAAACCTGTGGGGCAGAGCGCTCCATTGAGCAAAAACAGAGCTCCGAGGATCTTTTTCCAGTGATCCCATACGGCGGAGGAAACTTTCCGACTTGTCCAGGCGGAAGGCATTCCGCTGGCCGTCAGAAAGGATACACCGAATAACAGAGAGAAAATGGTCATGCAGGCGTACAGAGCGGGGAGAGAGGGAAAACTGTGTGAGAAGACATTCAGAAAAGCGATGGATGCCAGTGTATAGAAAAAGAGATGTGTGAGCCGTTTCATATCACCCCTCCTTGGGTGCGTACGCCATCCCAAAGGGTGTTGCGGCCAGGCCGCCCTTTCCCGTCTCCCGGAGGGAGGGGGGCAGGGAACGGCCCACCTCTGCCATGGCGTCCAGAACCTGGTCTGGGGGGACCCGGCTCTCGATGCCGGCCAGAGCCATCTGGGCCGCCGAAAGGGCGTCCATGGCCCCGATGACGTTGCGCTTGACGCAGGGGACCTCCACCAGCCCGCCCACAGGATCGCACACCAGCCCCAGCAGATTCTTCACAGCCATGGCGCAGGCGTGAGCCATCATGGAGGGAGTGCCGCCCCGGAGGTGGACCAGGGCGGGGGCGGCCATGGCGGCGGCAGAGCCGATCTCCGCCTGACAGCCGCCCTCGGCCCCGGAGATGGAGGCCCGGGCGGCGATGACCATTCCGAAGCCGGAGGCCACATACAGGGCCTGGACCAGCTGCTCCCTGGAGAGAGAGAAGTGCCGGGCGCAGGGGAGGAGCACCGCGGGCAGCACGCCGCAGGCCCCCGCCGTGGGGGCGGCCACGATGCGCTTCATGCAGGCGTTGCACTCCCCCATCCGCAGAGCCCCGGCCATCACCTGGGAGAGAAGGGGGCCGCACAGGGGGTCCCCGGCGGCGTACAGGGTCATTTTGGCCCCGTCACCCCCAGACAGGCCGCTGTGGGAGCGGTCCTGGGCCTGATAGCTCTCGTCCGCCTGCACCATGGCGTCCAGCATGGCCCCCATCCGCTCCAGAGAGCGGGCGCGGGGCAGGTCCTGCCGCCGGCAGTCGGATTCCAGAATGTTTTCCCAGAGGGGCAGGCCGAACTGTTCCGTATCCTGGAGCATCTGGGCGATGGAGTCAAAGGCGATCAAAGGGGCACCTCCTGTTCTTCCGGGGTGTAGCGGGTGACCCGCAGGATGCCGGGCAGGGCCCGCACGTCCCGGGCGGCGTCCTCGGGGATAGGCTGGTCGCACTCGATGACCATGACGGCGCTGCCGCCCCGGCCGCCCCGATTGAGCTGGAGGGTGGCCACGTTGAGGCCCCGCCTGGCCAGCACGCCGGTGACCTGACTGACGCAGCCGGGCTGGTCGGTGTTGTGGACCACCAGGGTGGGCAGCTCCCCGCTGAAGGAGGTGTGCAGTCCATCCACCTGAAAGACCCGGATGCGCCCGCCCCCAGGGGAGGAGGCCCCCACCTCCAGCTGTCCGCCCCCGGCATCCTCAAGACGGATGAGGGCGCTGTTGGGGTGGACGTCCCGCAGGACGCAGGTGCCGAAGGAGAAGGACAGCCCCCGCTCCCGGGCCAGACGGAAGCTGTCTGGGACCCGGACGTCGGCCGGGGAGAGGCCCAGCAGCCCGGCCACCAGGGCCTGGTGGGTGCCGTGGCCCTCTCCGGTGGAGGCAAAGGAGCCGTGGAGCAGCAGCTGGGCCCGGACGGGCTCCTGCCCCAGCAGAGCCCGGGCCATGCGGCCGATGCGCACCGCCCCCGCCGTGTGGGAGCTGGAGGGCCCCACCATGACGGGACCCAGGATGTCGAACAGGTTCATAGGTGTGTTCCTCCGCTGCGATCTCATGTGAAGTAAAGCAATAAAAGAAAGAGAAACATCAGGCAGGAAAGGCCGATCACAAAGCGCCCCAGCCATCTGGCCAGCCGACGGCGGTCCTCCGGCGTGTCGTCGGCAAGTCGCCTGCCGTTTTTGACCAGATAGATGCCTCCGTCCTTAAAATAGCAGAGGGCCTGAATTGCAGCGTCAGTCCTGTACAGGATGATGCCCAGCAGGAGAAAGAAGATACACAGGATGGAAAATCCAAACATCACAATGGAATCGTCTGACATTGGGCTTCTCCCTGCCGCTCGTGATGAGATGATTACGAGATGTCCGCCAGCTCCAGATATTTGTAGCCGTTGTCCGCGATGTGGCTCTTGCGCCCCTGGAGGTCATCCCCCAGCAGCAGGTCAAAGACCTGGGCGGTGCGCTCCACGTCCTCCGGCATCACCTTGATGAGCCGGCGGGTCTCAGGGTTCATGGTGGTCAGCCACATCATATCGGGCTCGTTCTCGCCCAGGCCCTTGGAGCGCTGCACATCGCACTTTTTTCCCTCCAGAGAGGCGACGATGTCGTTTTTTTCCTTGTCTGAGTAGGCAAACCAGGTCTTTTCCTTACAGGTGATCTCGTACAGGGGGGACTCCGCGATGTAGACATAGCCCTGCTGGATCAGGGTGGGGGTTAGGCGGTAGAGCATGGTGAGGATCAGGGTGCGGATCTGGAAGCCGTCCACGTCGGCATCGGTGCAGATGACCACCTTGTTCCAGCGCAGGCTGTCCAGGTCAAAGGAGGCCAGGTCCTTCACGTGCTTGTCCTGGACCTCCACTCCGCAGCCCATGACCTTGAGCAGGTCGGTAATGATCTCGTTTTTGAAGATCTTGGCGTAATCCGCCTTGAGGCAGTTGAGGATCTTGCCCCGGACGGGCATGATGCCCTGGTACTCCGCGTCCCGGCTGAGCTTCACCGCCCCCATGGCAGAGTCTCCCTCCACGATGTAGAGCTCCCGGCGGGACACGTCCTTGGTGCGGCAGTCCACGAACTTCTGCACCCGGTTGGAGATGTCCATGGAGCCGGACAGCTTCTTTTTGATGTTCAGGCGGGTCTTTTCCGCGGTCTCCCGGCTGCGCTTGTTGATGAGCACCTGCTCGCAGATCTTGTCTGCGTCGAAGGGGTTCTCGATGAAATAGACCTCCAGCTGGGCGCGGAGGAAATCAGTCATAGCCTCCTGGACGAATTTGTTGTTGATGGCCTTTTTAGTCTGGTTCTCGTAGCTGGTCTGGGTGGAGAAGTTGTTGGAGACCAGTACCAGGCAATCCTGGATGTCGTTGAAGCTGATCTTGCCCTCCGACTTCTGGTACTTGCCCAGCTGCTTGAGCCGGGCGTCGATGGCGGAGACGAAGGCGGATTTCATGGCCTTCTCCGGGCTGCCCCCGTGCTCCAGCCAGGAGGAGTTGTGGTAGTGCTCCACGATGGACACCCGGTTGGAGAAGCAGAAGGAGACCGACAGCTTCACCTTGTACTCCGGCTTGTCCTCCCGGTCCCGGCCCTTCCGCTCGGTCTGCCAAAACACAGGCTGGGTCAGGGGATTTTCCCCGGCCAGTTCAGTGACATAGTCCAGGATGCCGTTGTCATAGCGGAAGTCGGTGGTCTCGAACTTCCCACCGGTCTGGTTGCGGAAGCGGAAGGTGACGCCGGAGTTAACCACAGCCTGGCGCTTCATCACGTCCAGGTAGTACTCCACGGGGATGTCGATGTCGGTAAAGACCTCCAGGTCGGGCTTCCAGCGGAAGGTGGAGCCCGTCTTTCTGCCCCGGTCAGTGGGCTCTTTGTGGAGCCCGCCGATATTCTCCCCCTTCTCAAAGTGGAGGGTGTATTTGGAGCCGTCCCGGTAGATGGTTGCGTCGAAATACTCGCTGGCGTACTGGGTGGCGCAGGAGCCCAGGCCGTTGAGGCCCAGGGAATACTCATAGTTGTCGCCGTCCCCGCCGTACTTGCCGCCGGCGTACAGCTCACAGAACACCAGCTCCCAGTTGTAGCGCTGCTCCTTTTCGTTCCAGTCCACCGGACAGCCCCGGCCGAAGTCCTCCACCTGGATGGACTTGTCCTCGAACCGGGTGACGATGATGAGATCGCCGTGGCCCTCCCGGGCCTCGTCGATGGCGTTGGACATGATCTCAAACACGGCATGCTCGCAGCCCTCCAGCCCGTCGGAGCCGAAGATGACGCCGGGGCGCTTGCGGACCCGGTCGGCCCCTTTTAGGGCGGAGATGGATTCGTTGCCGTAGCTGGGTTTCTTCTGAGCCATAGTAATAAAGATCCCTCACAGTACAATGCGGCGCGGGACCGCGCAAAATAACAATTATAATAATACCCCATTTGGACGGAGAAAGTCAAGAAAAGGGCGGAGCGGCCTGGGACAGAAAAAAGAGGCTGGGAGACAGACAAAAAAGGGAAAGAATGGGTGGGACGGGAATAAAAAGAGGGGAAATGCCCCAGACTGAGGAGGAAAGGGGCGGGATCTGTGGAGAATTTCTGGGTAGCCGAGGAGAGCGAGGGCATCGGGGAGGCGGTGCGCCGGCAGCTGGGGGAGCGGGACCGGCGCACTGTAGCGGGAGGATCACCCTGGCTGCTGGTGGTCTCCCCCCGGGCAGCGGAGCGGAGGAGGCAGCTGCCCACTGGGTGCCGGACGGTGCTTCTGCCCGGCGGAGCGGGGGGGCTGCTCTCCGGGCTGGACCCCGCGGCGGCGGTAAGCTACGGCACCGGGCCCAGGGACACCCTGACCCTGTCCAGCCGGGAGGGGCGGCAGCTGTGGTGCGCCATCCAGCGGGAGCTGGTGACGGTGGAGGGACGGGTGGTGGAGCGGCAGGAGCTGCCCCTCCGCCTGCCGGATCACATGTCTCCCCTGTCTGTGCTGGCGGCGGCGGGGGCCCTGCTGCTGCTGGGGGTGCCCCCGGAGGAGCTGGGCCGGGACCGCGGGGCGGTCAGGGGCGGCCAGGGATGAAAGACCGGCGGCCGGAGGTGTCCCCTCCGGCCGCCGCACCCGTGTTACGGTTTTTTCATGGTCAGGCTGATGCGCTTTTTCTTCTCGTCCACCTCCAGAACCCACACCGTGACCACATCTCCCACGGAAAGCAGCTGGGAGGGGTGCTTCACCCGCTGGGGCAGCTTGCTGATGTGGACCAGCCCATCCTGATGGACCCCGATGTCCACAAATGCCCCGAAGTCGATGACGTTGCGCACCGTCCCCTGGAGCTCCATCCCGGGCTTCAGGTCCCGGGCCTCCATCACATCGGTGCGCAGGATGGGGGCGGGCAGCTCGTCCCGGGGGTCCCGGCCGGGCTTCATCAGCTCCTTGATGATGTCCGCCAGGGTGGGGACGCCCACGCCGCACACCCGGGCCAGCGCCTCCAGGCCCATGGCCTCCGCCTTCTCCTTCAGGGCCCCCATGGCCCCCGCCCTGACGTCGGACAGGGTGTAGCCGCACTGGGCCAGCAGCGCCTCCGCGGCGGCGTAGCTCTCCGGATGGACACCGGTGTTGTCCAGAACGGAGGCGCTCTCCGGCACCCGCAGGAAGCCGGCGCACTGCTCAAAGGCCTTGGGGCCCAGCTTGGGCACCTTCAGGACCTGCCTGCGGGTGGTGAAGGCCCCGTTCTCCTCCCGGTATTTCACCAGGTTTTTGGCAGTGGCGGCGGTGAGGCCGGACACCCGCTGGAGCAGGGAGGGGGAGGCGGTGTTCACATCCACGCCCACCGCGTTGACGCAGTCCTCCACCACCCCGTCCAGGGCCTCGCCCAGCCGGGCCTGGGGCATGTCGTGCTGGTACTGGCCCACGCCGATGGCCTTAGGGTCGATCTTCACCAGCTCAGCCAGGGGGTCCTGGAGCCGCCGGGCGATAGACACGGCGGAGCGCAGGTTCACATCGTACTCGGGGAACTCCTCGGCGGCCAGCTTGGAGGCGGAGTAGACCGAGGCCCCGGCCTCGCTGACGATCATATAGCTCAGGCCGCCCCCCAGTCTGTGGATCAGCTCCACCGCCATCTGCTCGGTCTCCCGGCTGGCGGTGCCGTTGCCGATGGCGATGTGCTCCACGCCGTGCTTTCTCACCAGATGGGACAGCTTGGCGATGGCCTCCTGTTTCTGCCGCTCCCCATAGGTGGGGTAGACTACCGCCGTGTCCAGCACCTTGCCGGTGCCGTCCACCACCGCCACCTTGCAGCCCATGCGGTAGCCCGGGTCCAGCCCCATGGTGACCCGCCCCTTCACCGGGGGCTGCATCAGCAGGGGCTTCAGGTTCAGGGCGAAGTTGTGGATGGCACCCTCGTCCGCCTGCTCAGTGAGGTGGGCGCGGATCTCCCGCTCCATGGAGGGCTGGATCAGGCGGTCATAGGCGTCGTCCGCCGCCGCCCGGACAAAGTCCATGCAGGCCGCGCCGGGCACCACGGCCCGGCGCACCGCCACGTGGGCGGTCTCCGGGTCCAGCTCCACCGTGACCTTGAGCACCCCCTCCCGCTCACCTCGGTTGACGGCCAGCACCTGGTGGCCCTGGGCCCGGCCCACCGGGACCTTGAAGTCGTAGTACAGGCGGTAGACCGTGTCCTCCGGCTCCTTGGCCGCAGCCCGGGAGGCCAGCACGCCCCGGCGCAGATACAGCTGCCGCAGCTCCCTGCGGATGTCGGCGTCGTCGGAGATCTCCTCGGCCAGGATGTCGCTGGCCCCCTGGAGGGCGTCCTCCGCCGTCTCCACCCCCTTGTCCGGGTCCAGAAAGTCCAGGGCCGCCTGACGGGGGTCCACCGCCGGGCCCTGAGCGGAGAGCAGCCGGGCCAGGGGTTCCAGCCCCTTCTCCCGGGCGATGGTGGCCCGGGTGCGCCGCTTCTGCTTATAGGGGCGGTACAGGTCCTCCACCTCCGCCAGAGTGGCGGCCGCAGCGATGGCGTCGGAGAGCTCCTGGGTGAGCTTGCCCTGGTTCTCGATAGCGGCGGCGACCTCCCCCTTCCGGGCCTCCAGGTTCCGCAGGTACTGAAGGCGGTCCGCCAGCCGGCGCAGCAGCTGGTCGTCCATGGAGCCGTGGAGCTCCTTGCGGTAGCGGGCGATAAAAGGAATGGTGGCACCCTCGTCGATGAGGGTCACCACATTCTGTACATGCTCCGGAGAGCGTTCCAGCTCCCGGGCGAGCGTTTGAAGGATGGCGTCCATGCAAAAGTCTCCTTGGTTCAGAAATCCCTCCCAGTGTAACCGAATTGGAAGAAAAAGTCCAGGGGGAAAGGGTCACCAGGTGATATGGATCTCCCACTGGTCCCACTCCCCGTCCCAGGTGAGAGTGAGAAAACAGTCCTCCGCCTGAACGGCCTCCCCTGCCCGGAGCCCCCAGACGACCGTGTAGTCCTGGTTCTGGTCCAGCATCTGGAAACGGCCCAGAGACTGGTCCGGCCTGTGGCGGAGGCAGTAGAGAGGATGGGGGCCCGGGTCATCCGCGAAGCGGACGATGCCCGTCCGGGCGGTGGAGGAGCACTCGCTGTGCATGCCGGTCTTGATGTCCAGCATGGAGACGCCGTCGGAGTGACAGTGGCGGTAGACGGACAGGGGCTCCAGATAGCCGCCCCTGGTGTCCCAGATGTAGGTCTCGCCGTTGCTGATGAAGTAGTCCTGGCACAGGGGGCAGAAGGCACCGTTGGAGACGACGAAGTACAGGCCGGTGACCAGAAGGAAAAGCGCAGTCAGCCCCAGGACCATAACGTCGAATTTGGTGGGCTTGAATTTTTTCATCCGGATTCCTCCCTCAAAGACAACAGTTTTCTGTAAAGCACGCCCTCCTGCAGAGCCCGGTGCCCCTGTCGGGCGGCGTGCCGTTTTCCCCAAAGCCTTCCCCCTCTGGGGGGAAGGTGTCACGGCGCATGCCGTGACGGATGAGGGGTCTTCCTTCCCGTGTCCCAGCCGTGGGATGGCGAAAGGGGTTCCGCCCTGCGGGGCGGGTCCCTTTCCCAGCGATGGGAAAGGAACCAAAGGATCGCCGGGGGACACTCCCGGCGGGACCACGGCTCCACGTGCGTTCCGCCTGGGTCCCACAGTCCGCTTTCCCCCGGCCTCCCAGGCACGTGAGCCACCGAGCGGAGTTGTCTGAAACCTGACCGGCGTGGCAATGCTTTCGCACTGACCAGCGCCTTGCGCCGCTGCCGCTGATGCCCTGCGTCATTTGGGTCCATGCGCTGTGCCAGCTTTGCGCCTAGTGTTTCCGGCCTGGCAGGGGTTGCGGCCCCCTGTTCGCGTTGCTGCCGCGAGTGCGTTCAATGGGAGCGGCCCAACGATAATCTTGCACATTTGCTCAAGATACATGATATAAGAGGGAGGGCTGTCCAGGAAGATATTCACAATGCATATATATGCAGTTTGAATATCTGGTAAAAAATCTCAGTTAATTTATAATGATATGCAGAGGTTTAGCTTATGAACTCTGCATATCACCGCCTATACAGAACATTAGGCATCAATATTGCCTATTATCGAAATATGAAAGATATGAGTCAGGAACAGCTCGGAGACAGGTTGGAGATCGACCAGAGCCATGTCAGCAAAATCGAGAGGGCTTCCATCGGGATATCCATGGATATGCTGTGTGATATTGCAAAGGAACTGGGGGTAGAACCGTACCTCCTGCTGAAACCGAAGGATTGAAAAGGAAAATAAAGTTGGGACCGGGCCGTCTGCATCACCAGACGGCCCGGTCCTATTGTTTTGTGCCGCCCCTAAAGCCTTCCCCCTCAGGGGGGAAGGTGTCACGGCGGATGCCGTGACGGATGAGGGGTCTTCCTACTCCCGTCTCTGTTCCAGTCATGGGACCTACCAGAGAGGTTCCGCCCTGCGGGGCTGGTTCCTTTCTGAGCGTCCAGAAAGGAACCAAAGAGACGCCGGGGAACGCTCCCGGCGGGACCACGGCTCCACGTGCGTTCCGCCTGGGGCCCGCAGTCCGCTTTCCCCCGGCCCCCCGATGCGAGAGACGCGGGCCTTGGACATGGCACCGGCGTCCGGCGCGGGTGGGGGACGACACACAGTTCCCCCGTTTGCGCTACCGCCGCTGGTGTGTCCAATGGGCATGCACACCCCGCGGTGGTGTCGCGCCTGGATTGGCAGAATAGGGGCAGCAGGTGCGAAATCAGCGGGCGCGCAAAAGCTGAAGATATCTCCTCGCAGGGGCGGCTTCCAGCCGCCCGAAAAGCCTTCCCCCCTCAGGGGGGAAGGTGTCACGGCGGATGCCGTGACGGATGAGGGGTCTTTCTTTCCGCGTCCCAGTCACAGGATAGGGAAAGGGGGTACGCCCCGGGGGGGGTACCCCCTTTCCCCTGCATCTCCCACTGTCCCCGAGGAGAAAACCATGGTATAATGAAGGACAAGAGACCCCTGAAACAAAGACAGAACAGGAGGGACTGCTGTGAGGACATTGGAGGATATCAACGCCGAGCTGGAGCAGGTGCGGCAGAAGCTGGACCGGGCCCGGAAGCTGTCCGCCGTGATGGAGGATCTGAAGGCCCAGCATGAGGAGCGCAAGCGGGCGGCGGAGGACGCCCTGAAGGTGCTGTACCGGGAGCAGGAGGATGTGGAGGAGCTGGAGCGGCTCTCCTTTGCCTCCTTCCTGGCCAGAATTCGGGGGGAGCAGGCGGAACGGCTGGACCAAGAGCGGAGGGAGGCGGTGGCGGCCAAAGCCCGCTATGACGCGGCCCGCCGTGATCTGGAGGATCTGGAGGCCCGCTTTCAGGCGGCCCAGAAGGAGCGGGCGGGTCTGGAGGGCCTGAGGGGGCGCTGGAAGGCCCTGATGGAGGAGAAGGAGGAACTGCTCTGCCAGGCGGGAGGGGAGCGGGCGAAGCGCCTGATCCAGATCGGCTGTGATCTGGACAGCCTGGGCGCCCAGATCCGGGAGCTGGATGAGGCCATATGTGCGGGAAAAGATGTGGGCTATGCTCTGGACCAGATGATCGGCCAGCTGGACTCGGCGGCAGGCTGGGGCACCTGGGACATCCTGGGGGGCGGCATGCTGGCCACCATGGCCAAGCATGGACGTATGAACGATGCGCAAAACGCGACTTTCCAAGCCCGACAGGCCATAAGCCGCTTCCGCACCGAGCTGGCCGACGTGTCCCAGCTCCGGGTGCCCGACCTTCAGGTGGGGGAGTTCACTTCCTTTGCGGACTATTTCTTCGACGGATTGTTCGTGGACCTGTACATCCAGGACAAGATCGGGACGGCCCGGCGTTCCGCGGAAGAGACGGCGGCCCAGGTGGAGGACCTGCTCTCCCAGCTGCGCCGGGAGCGGGACCGGACAGCGGAGCGGGCCGCCGAGCTGGAGCGGGAGCGGGAGAGACTGCTGGCCGGCATGTGAGGACAGCGGCCAGGAAAGGAGCATGGATATGGAACAGGAGCAGAGGACCCTGCAGAAATGGGTCGATGAGAGCAGACGCATCGTCTTTTTCGGCGGGGCGGGCGTGAGCACGGAGTCGGGCATCCCCGACTTCCGCAGCGTGGACGGGCTGTATCACCAGAAGTATGACTATCCCCCGGAGGAGATCCTCAGCCGCAGCTTTTTTGATGCCCGACCGGAGGAATTTTACCGCTTTTACCGGGAGAAGATGCTCTGCCTGGACGCCCAGCCCAACCCGGCCCACCGGAAGCTGGCGGAGCTGGAGGCGGCGGGGAAGCTGACCAGTGTGGTGACCCAGAACATCGACGGACTGCACCAGCGGGCGGGCTCCCGGCGGGTGTGGGAGCTCCACGGAAGCGTCCACCGCAACCACTGCATGAGGTGCGGCAGGGCCTATCCCGTGGAGTTCGTGCGGGACAGCGGAGGTGTGCCCCGATGTGCCTGCGGGGGCATCGTCAAGCCCGATGTGGTGCTCTATGAGGAGCAGCTGGACGGGCATACCCTGCAGGGGGCTCTTTCGGACATCCAGGGGGCGGATATGCTCATCATCGGCGGCACTTCACTGGCGGTGTACCCCGCCGCCAGCCTGGTGAACTACTACCGGGGGCACCGCCTGGTGCTCATCAACAAGTCCCCCACCCCCTACGACGCCCACGCCGACCTGGTGATCGCCGGCCCCATCGGGGAGATCCTGGGCGGCGTAGCGGTGGTGTGAGGGCGCGGGATGAAAAACGGCCGCCTGTTTGAGCTGCTCTATCTGCTGGTGGAGCGCCGCGCCCTCACCGCCGGGGAGCTGGCGGAGCGCTTCGAGGTGTCGGAGCGGACCATCTACCGGGACGTGGACGCCCTTTCCGCCGCCGGTGTGCCGGTCTATACCCAGCGGGGACAGGGGGGCGGCATCCGCCTGATGGATCAGTTCGTGCTGGACCGCTGCCTCCTCTCCCCCAGGGAGCAGGATGAGGTGCTCTTTGCCCTGCGGGCCCTGCTGTCCACCGGCGGGCTGGAGGGGGCGGAGGCCCTGGAACGGCTGTCCGCCCTGTTCCGGCGGGAGGCGGAGGGCTGGGTGGAGGTGGACTTCACCGACTGGGGCAGCGGGGAGCAGGAGAGGGAGAATTTCCGCATCGTGAGGGAAGGCATCCTGGGGCGCCGCCTGCTGGATTTCACCTACTACGCCTCCTCCGGCACCCGCACCCGCCGCAGGGTGGAGCCGGGCAAGCTGGTGTTCAAATCCGGTTGCTGGTATCTCCAGGCGTTCTGTCTTGCCAGGAGGGACTGGAGGATTTTTCGACTTGCGCGGATGGAGGGGCTGTGTCTGGAACGGGAGGGCTTTCCTCCCAGACGACCGCCGGAGCAGCTGGAGGTTCCTTCCCCGGAACAGCGGCAGAATGGGACCCTGACCCTCCGTTTTGCCCCCTCCGCGGCCTGGCGGGTGCGGGACTATTTTGCCCCGGGCCAGATCTGGGCGGGAGAGGACGGCTGCCTGCTGGTGGAGTGTGACTTTCCTCAGGACGGGTGGCTGCTGGGCTTTCTTCTCTCTTTCGGAGACCAGGTGGAGGTGCTCGCCCCTGCCTCTTGGCGGGAGGTCCTGAGCCGGACTGGGAAAAAGATCGCGGCCCTGTATGAAACTGGACATTCCATGTCAGGTATCCAGGCGTATCCTGAGGGCACAGAGGAGGGGAGCACCCCTCCCGAACAAAAGGAGGAACCTGATATGGAAGAGCGGATCTTTTGCCAGTGCTGCGGCATGCCCCTGGATGCCTCCGAGGACATGGGGAGCAACGCCGACGGAAGCCCCAACCGGGATTACTGCCGCTGGTGCTATCAGAGGGGCGCATTCACCGCGCCGGAGGCCACAGTGGAGGACATGATCGCCTTTGACCTGAAATTCAATGAGGAAAACGGACATCCCTTCGGCCCCCAGGAGGAGGCGGAGAGGCTCCTGCGGGCCTGGCTCCCCACCTTGAAGCGGTGGCGGAAGTAGGAAATGGCAATTGGGGCAGGGCCTGCGGCTGGCCGGCTTTTCTCCGTGCAGGGTGTCGGGCGCATGATATGCGCCCCTGCGAAATAGACGGAGCCCCACGCCTCCCCCAAGGGGGAAGGCGTGGGGGCGTCCTTCTGCGGGGCCGGATCAACAGGATGGACAGGCCCCCCCTCTCTGAGGGAGGTGTAAAAACAGCTGCTTCCGGGGCGGCCCTGACGGACGGAGCCCTCCGCAAACAAAAAACGGACGGATCTTGTAACAGATCCGCCCCTTGGCCGTTATACAGACAGAGGGGAGGGAGCCCGTTGGACTTTGGACGCATCTATGAGGAATACTTCCGGGAGCTTCAGCGGTACCTCCTGAGCCTGTGCCGGGACAGCCGAATAGCGGAGGAACTGACCCAGGAGACCTTTTTCCGGGCCGTCCGCTCCGCCGGGCAGTTCCGGGAGGGGAGCGACCTGCGGGCCTGGCTGTACACCATTGCCCGGAACGTGTTCCTGGACCAGGCGCGGCGGAAGCGGAACACCGAGATCCAGCTGCCCCGGGAGCTGCCGGACACGGCGGGAGTCACTTTGACGGAGGCGCTGGAGGACCGGGAGGAGGCCCTGCGGCTCCACTGCCTGCTCCACGGCCTGGAGGAGCCTTACAAGGAGGTGTTCCATCTGCGGGTGTTCGGGGAACTGCCCTTTGGGGACATCGCCCGGGTATTTGGGCGGACGGAGAGCTGGGCGCGGGTGACCTTTTACCGGGCCAAGCAGAAGATCATCGCGGGATTGGAGGAGGAGAAGCATGGCGGATAGACCCATGGGCTGCGGGGTGATCCAGGATCTGCTGCCCCTGTATGTGGACGGCGCGGCGGGGGAGGAGTCCCGGGCCCTGGTGGAGGAGCATCTCAGATCCTGCTCCGTCTGCCGCCGGGAGCTGGAGCAGCTGCGGGGGCGGGTGGTCCTTCCGCCGGAGACGGACGGAGGGGAGGTCCGGGCCTGGGAGAAGGGCATCCGACGCCGGCTGGAGCGGCGGGTGACGGCCGCAGCCGCCGGGGTGGCGCTGCTGCTCATTGCCGCCATGCTGGCGGCCTCCCAGTTCGTCCGCTTCGGGATACCGGGCTGGCAGCTGGCGGAGCGGGACCGGGGAGAGGAGGGGCAGCCGGTGGTGCTGTCAGAGGCGCGGAACGGGGACATGGCCTTTTTCCTCTATCAGGAGGGCTCCAGCCTGCGCTACACCTACTATGAAAACGAGCCTGGGCTGGACTTCGGCTATCACTTTCGGGCCAGCGGCACCGGCCATGAGGAGACCGGGGTGTATGTGGTGCAGCACGGGGAGACACTGCTGGTGGTCTCGCTGAACCGAGTGGAGGAGGTGGAGGGGATCGAGGTGACCGACCCGGAGAGCGGTACGGTCCGGCAGACATATCCGGTGGCCCCGGGGGAGCCCTTCGCGGTGCTGGTGACTCTGGGAGAAGGGGCGGAGGACTTGGCCCTCCGGGCAGTGGACCGCAGGGGGGAGACCGTTCCCTTTGAGAACTACTACGTGCGGTGAACGGGAACGAAACCGCAGAAAAAGCAGGGGCAGGACAATACAAAATGTATTGTCCTGCCCCTGCTTTACGATTTGGATAGAGACTGGGCTCTCAGGTGCCCAGATAGGCCTTCTTCACGTCCTCGTTTTTCAGCAGATCCCGGCCGGAGCCGGTAAGGGTGATGCGGCCGGTCTCCAGCACATAGCCCAGGTCCGCGATCTTCAGGGCCATGTTGGCGTTCTGCTCGATGAGCAGCACGGTGACCCCCTGCTTATTGATCTCCTGGATGATCTCAAAGATCCCCTTGACCACCAGGGGGGCCAGTCCCAGGGAGGGCTCATCCATCATGATGATCTTCGGCCGGGACATGAGGGCCCGGGCCACGGCCAGCATCTGCTGCTCACCGCCGGACAGGGTGCCCGCCGCCTGCCAGGAGCGCTCCTTCAGCCGGGGAAACAGATCGTACACCCAGTTCAGGTCGTCTTCCAGGTCGTCCTTCCGCAGATAGGCCCCGATCTTCAGATTCTCCACCACCGACAGGTCGGGAAACACCCGGCGTCCCTCGGGGACCAGGGTGACCCCCTTGGAGACGATGCGGTCGGGGGACAGACCGGTGATGTCCTCCCCCTGGAGATGGATGCGGCCGTGGGCGGGCTTTACCAGCCCGGCGATGGTGCGCAGGGTGGTGGACTTGCCTGCTCCGTTGGCGCCGATCAGGGTGACGATCTGCCGCTCGGGCACTTCAAAGGTGATGCCCTTCACGGCCTCGATACCGCCATAGCTCACCTTCAGTTCATCAATCTTCAGCATCGTCTGCCACCCCCAAATATGCCTCGATGACCCGAGGATCGTTCTGGACCTCCGCCGGTGTGCCCTGGGCGATCTGCTTGCCGAAGTCCAGGACGTAAATGCGGTCGGAGATCCGCATGACCAGGTCCATGTGGTGCTCGATCATCAGGATGGACAGGTCGTACTCATCCCGGATCTTGTGGATGAAATCGGTGAGCTCCTGGGTCTCCTGGGGGTTCATGCCGGCGGCCGGCTCGTCCAGGAGCAGGAGCTTGGGGGCAGTGGCCAGGGCCCGGGCGATCTCCAGATGGCGCTGGAGGCCATAGGGCAGGGAGCCGGCCACCTCGTCCTTCAGGTGGGCCAGGTTCTGCTCCTCCAGCAGGGACATGGCCTCCTCCCGCATCCGCTTCTCCTCCGCCCTGTTGAGGCGGAAGGCGGCCGAAAACACGTTCTGCCTGGCACGCATGTGCTTGGCGATGAGCACGTTTTCAAATACCGTCAGGGCCGAGAACAGGCGGATGTTCTGAAAGGTACGGGCGATGCCCTTCTGGGTGATCCGGTCCGGGGTGGGGGAGAGGACCTGGGAAAACATACCCTGGTTCTCCCCCTGATAGAGCTTCTGCATTCTGCCTTGGGGGTGGTTTTCCACTATGGGTTCTCCCAGAAAGGAGATCCGCCCGTTGGTGGGCTCATACACTCCGGTGATGCAGTTGAAGGCAGTGGTCTTGCCGGCGCCGTTGGGGCCGATCAGAGCCACGATCTCCCCTTGGTTCACCTCCAGGGACAGGTCGTTCACCGCCACCACGCCGCCGAACTGCATGGTGACGTGCTCCAGCCGGAGGACATTTTCCACTTGGCTCATTTCACCGCCCCCTTTCCGGACGCCTTGCGGCGGGCAAACAGAATGTCAGAGAATTCCTTGTCCCCCATTATGCCCCGGCGGAAGAAGAGGACCACGATCATGATGATGACCGAGAAGACCACCATACGGAAGCCGGTGCGCAGCAGGGGAACGGTGAGGGAGCCGCTGATGATGAAGAAAGCCAGCCAGACCAGCAGGGCCAGGGCCGCCAGGGAAACCAGCAGCTCCTTCCAAACCTTTTTGGTGGTGCGGCGCTCCCGGCGGATCAGCAGGAGGGCCCCGCCGATGACCAGGGCGGCGAAGACCAGGATGAAGAGGATGCGCCGGGTGTCGGTAACGGAGGTGAAGGTCATGGGGCTGTCCAGAAAGCGCAGCCACCACTCGGCGCAGGCCACATACAGGAAGGTGGCCAGGCAGGAGCCGGAGATGGAGCCGATGCCGCCGATGACCACGATGAGCAGGATCTCATAGGTCATGGTGGAGGTGTACACCTTGGCCTGGGCGTTGTTGACGAACATGGCAAACAGGGCGCCCCCCACTCCGGCGAAGAAGGAAGAGATGCAGAAGGAGAGCATCTTGTGCTTGGCCAGGTTGATGCCCATGGCTTCGGCGGCGATCTCGTCCTCCCGGATGGCCTTGAAAGCCCGGCCGTAGGAGGAGTTGATGAGCATCACGATGACGATAATGCAGAGAATCGCGATGAGGAAGGGGAAGAAGGTGGACAGGCGGAGGAACACCTTCCCGCTCCCGTCGGTGAGGTTGAAGTTGTTGAAGGAGGGGATCTGAGTGATCATATTGGCGCCGTTGGTGACGGGCCCAAGGGCCTGCCACTGGAACACCGCCCGGATGATCTCTGCAAAGCCCAGGGTGGCAATGGCCAGGTAGTCGCTCTTCAGACGCAGCACAGGCAGGCCGATGAGCCAGGCAAAGAGGGCGGCCACGCATCCGCCCAGCAGGATGGCCAGCAGCACCCCCAGGATCAGGCCCGCGGGGGTGTCCACCCCGCCGAACAGGTCAGGCAGGGAGAAGGGCACCGCCGAGCCCCCGTACAGGTAGTACACCGAATCTTTGGCAGAGACGGGGACGGTGAGGATGGCGTAGGTATAGGCGCCCAGCAGCATGAAGCCCGCCTGCCCCAGGGAGAACAGGCCGGTGAAGCCGTTGAGCAGGTTCATGGACACGGCCACCAGGGAGTAGACCGCCCCCTTTTTCAGTACAGTGAACAGCTGGCTGGTGGGCTGAAGGACGGCGGGGACGCTGGGCAGCAGGCTGCTCAGGTTCTCCAGCAGGACCACCAGCACCAGCACCACAGCGGCGAAGATCAGCCCCGCCGCGGCGCCCTTTTTGCTTTTTCTGTCTTGGATCATGTCGTCATTCCCTCCTTACACCTTGTCGGTGGCCTTTTCCCCGAAGAGGCCGGTGGGTTTGAAGACCAGGATGATGATGAGCAGGGCGAAGGTAAAGGCGTCCACGAAGGTGGTGGCGCCGTCAAAGGGCATGATCTTCACAAAGTTCTCACAGATGCCGATGAGAAAGGCCCCGATCACCGCTCCTGGAATGGAGCCGATGCCGCCGAACACCGCGGCCACGAAGGCCTTCAGGCCGGGCATGGCACCCGCAGTGGGGACAATGGCGGGGTAGGTGGTGAAGTAGAGCATGGAGCCCACCGCAGCCAGGGCGGAGCCGATGACGAAGGTGACGGAGATCACCGAGTTGATCTTGATGCCCATGAGCTGGCTGGTCTCGAAATCCTTGGCCACAGCCCGCATGGCCATGCCCACCTTGGTATGGTTGATGAGCTGGGTGAGCACCAGCACCAGGGCGGCCACCAGGAAGGGGGTGAGGATGACCACCCACTTGATGGAGGTCCCCGCCAGGGAGATGGTGTCCGACAGGAAGGGAATGGAGGGGTAGGTCATGGGCTGGCCGCCGGTGATGTAGGTGGCCGAGTTCTGGAGCAGGTAGCTCACCCCGATGGCCGAGATCATTACGCTCATCCGGGGAGCGGAGCGCAGGGGCTTATAGGCTGCCCGCTCGATACAGAAGCCCAGGGCCACCGTCAGCGCCAGAACCAGCAGCAGGCTGACGGGGATGACGGCGGCGGGGGGCAGGTAGGCGGAGAGAAAGCTGCTGAGGTAGATGCCCAGCAGGCCGGCCACCATGAACACGTCGCCGTGGGCGAAGTTGATGAGGCGGAGGATGCCGTACACCATGGTGTAGCCAATGGCGATCAGGGCGTACTGTCCCCCCACCGAGATGCCGAAGAGCAGGGTGGAGACAAAAAATTCCATAGGGGTTCCTCCCATTTGCTGTTTTTCAGGCCGCAGGGCCTGGAGAGGCGGCGGAACGGTCTCTGTGGGACAGGTCTGGACTGTCTCAAAAAGAGGCGGGACTGCCTCCTTTTGAGGCGGCCCAGTCCGGTACGGCGGGGACCTGGAGGCCCCCGCCGTACCGGAAAGCGGTATCAGTCAGAGAGCGGCGCTCACTGAACGGTCTGCTGGGTCTCCAGCTCCCAGGCGCCGTCGTTGGTGGAGTGCTTGATGTAGGCGGTGTCACGGACGGCGTCGCCGTTTTCGTCGTCAAAGGCGATGTGGCCGGAAACACCGTCATGCTCCACATCCCACAGCGCGGCCTTGATGGCGGCGGGGTCCACGGAGTCGGCGGCCTTGATGGCCTCCAGAGCCACATAGTATGCGTCATAGCCCATGGCGGACACCGCGGCGACGGTGTCGTTTCCGCCGTTGGCCTCCAGAGCGCCGGAGGCGGTGTTGATGTACTCCTTGATGCCCGCGTCAAACTCGGGGTTGCCGCCCTCCTGATAGAAGGTGGACACATACAGCTGCACGTCGGTGCCCTTGGCGGCCTCCAGCACCATGTTGTCGTCCAGGGTGTCGGAGCCCAGGAAGGGGATGTCGATGCCCAGAGAGGCGGCCTGGGAAATGATCTGGGTGGCGTAGGCGATGGAGACTGGGGTGAAGATGACGTCGGCCCCCTCGGCCTTGGCCTTGTTCAGATAGGAGTTGAAGTCGGAGTTGTTGGTGGGGAAGGCGTCCTTGATGACTTTGCCGCCGGCGGCGGTGAAGGCCTGCTCAAAGAAGTTGATCAGGCCCTGGTCATACTCATTGCCCGCCTCGCCCAACAGATAGGCGGTCTTGGCCTGGAACTTCTCCATGGCGAAGTTGGCCAGGACGGTGCCCTGGAAGGGGTCCAGGAAGCAGATGCGGAAATAGTAGTCATTGCCGGCGGTGACCATGGGGTTGGTGCAGGTGACGCCGATGGCAGGCAGCCCCGCGTTGCCGAAGGTGGGGCCTGCGGCGATGGACACGCCGGAGCCGTAGGAGCCCAGCACCAGAGAAACGCCCTCGCTCACCAGCTGGGTGGCGGCGGTCAGGGCCTTGTCAGTGGAGGAGCCGTTGTCGGCGTAGACCAGCTGGATCTGATACTCCTGGCCGCCCACAGTGACGGTGGGGGTCTCAGAGTTGGCGTACTGCATGCCCAGCATCTCCTTCTTGCCGCCGGAGGCGGAGTCGCCGGTGGAGGGCTCGAACACGCCGATCTTGAGGACATTGTCCCCGGAGACAGCCGGGGTGGAGACGGCGGCACCGCTGCCGGCGGGGGCATTGCCGCTGCTGGAACCGGCGCCGGCACAGCCGGCCAGCAGGCCCAGCATCATAGAGGCGGAGAGCACGCAGGCAAGAAACTTTTTCATCTTCGATACTCCTTTTTTCAGTTGGATTCAAGTGATTCACCGCACTGAAATGTCTGTGCAACAAAAACACTTGTGCGCGGATATAAAGGAATTATACCTTGCCAGACGGAAAAAAGCAATACAAAATGCAAAATGGATCAGAAAAAATTGCAGAAAGGGGACAGGCTCAGGGAAACGCATTAACGGGAGGCTGTCGGGCGGTGAGAAATACGGCCCATCCGCTTGTTCTCCGGGGAGGGGTGTGATACAATAAAAAACGAGGAAAGGAAAAGCGGGGCGCGGGACCCGGATGCCCCATAAAAAGCAGCCGGACCGCCATACTAGAGGCAGCACAGCGTGCCGCCCGGGGCGGCTCAGGGAGGTCATTTATGTCTCAGACACTGTATTTTGGAGGGCCTATCGTCACGATGGAGCGGGAGCTCTATGTCCAGGCGCTGCTGACAGAGGGGGAGCGGATCCTCTACGCCGGCAGTCTGCACGGCGCGGAGGAACGAGCGGAAGGGACTGTGCGCCGGGTGGACCTGAAGGGGCGGGCCCTGCTCCCTGCCTTTGTGGACGCCCACAGCCACCTGACCGCCTATGCCAACACCTTCCTCCAGGCCGGCCTGGAGGAGTGCGCCAGCTGGGAGGAGCTGGGGCGGCGGCTGTCCGCCTTCGCGGCAAGGGAGGGCCTGGCCCCGGGAGAATGGGTCCGGGGAGAGGGCTACGACCACAATGAGCTGGCGGAGGGGAGGCATCCCGCCCGCCAGCTGCTGGACGCGGCCTGTCCGGGCCATCCGGTGATGATCCAGCACCGCTCAGGACACGTGGGGGTCTTTAACACCTTGGCACTGGAGCGGCTGGGGGTAAATGAGGAGACCCCGTGCCCGCCGGGCGGGAGGATGGAGAGGGGCCCTGACGGGAAGCTCACCGGATATATGGAGGAGAACGCATTCCTGCAGCTCCAGAAGCGGGTGCCCTTGCCAGACACAGAAGACCTGCTGGCGGCTTATGACAAGGCCCAGAGGAGCTATGCCTCCTACGGCGTGGCCACAGTACAGGAGGGGATGATGCCGGACCAGCTCATCCCCCTCTACCGCCAGCTGCTGGAGCGGGACCTGCTCTGGCTGGACGTGGTGGGCTACGCTGATGCCGACGGACAGGCGGCGGAGGCGTTCTCCGGCCATATCCGGGCGTACAGCGGCCATTTCAAGCTGGGGGGGTATAAGATATTTCTGGACGGCTCGCCTCAGGGACGCACCGCCTGGATGCGCACCCCCTATCTGGGAGGCGGACCCCAGGACCGGGGCTACCCGGTCCTCACCGACCGGCAGGTGTATGACCGGATGGCCCTGGCCCTGGACCAGGGGATGCAGCTGCTGGCACACTGCAACGGCGACGCGGCGGCAGGGCAGTACTTGTCCGTGCTGGAGCAGCTGGAGCGGGAACGGGAGGCACATCTGGAGCGGCCGGTGATGATCCATGCCCAGCTGCTGGATCTGGACCAGCTGGACAAGGTGAAGGAGCTGGGGGTGGTGCCCTCCTTCTTCGCGGCTCATGTGTACCACTGGGGAGACGTGCATGTGAAAAACTTTGGGGCGGAGCGGGCGGCCCGGATCAGCCCCGCCGGGGCGGCCCTGGAGCGGGACATCCCCTTCACCTTCCACCAGGACACCCCGGTGCTCCCGCCAGACATGCTGGAGACGGTGTGGTGCGGAGTGAACCGGCTGACTCGCTCCGGCGCGGTGCTGGGGCCGGAGCAGAAGATCCCCGTGGTGGAGGCCCTAGCCGCAGTGACCATCCGGGCGGCCTGGCAGTATTTTGAGGAGGGGGAGAAGGGTAGCCTGCGGGAGGGGAAGCGGGCGGACCTGGTGCTGCTGGAGCGGGACCCGCTCACTGCGGACCCCATGAGCCTGCGGGACATCCCCGTGCTGGCCACCTGGAAGGATGGCCGGCTGATCTACCGCCGGGAGGGTTGAAGCCCTGGGGGCGCAAAATAAAGAAAGAGGTGCCTGACTATTATGAAAACCATCTTGCAGGAACAGCGGCGCAGCAGCGTCATCGTGGCTTTGATCACCATGGTGCTGGGGGCGGTGCTGGTGGTGTGGCCCGACCGGTCTGTGCGGCTGATGTGCACCCTGCTGGGGGCGGCCCTGCTGATCTGCGGCCTTGTGTATATCCTGGGCTGGCTGGTCCGCAGGCGGGAGGGGGGCATATCGGCCTTCACCCTGATCCCCGGCGTGGTGCTCTCCGGCCTGGGGATCTGGCTGATGACCAGCTCCGACTCGGTGATCGCCCTGGTGCAGTATGTGTTCGGCGCTGTGGTCATCTTCCACGGCGTGCTGGATGTCCAGAGCTCGGTCTCCCTGATGCGCCAGGGAGCGGCTCGGTGGTGGCTGGACCTGGCCCTCTCCGCCCTGACCCTGGCCCTGGGGGCGCTGATCCTCATCAACCCCTTCGGCACCTTCGCCGCCCTGGTGACCCTGATCGGCCTGGTGCTGATCTACGACGGGCTCAGCGACCTGTGGATCATCCACCGGCTGAGCCGGATGGTGCGGGACCTGGAGCGGGATCTGAATGGGGACATCATCGAGACAAGGGGGCGGGACTTGGATGAATGACCTGCGGGAGGTGGACCTGGAGCGGGGCATGCCCCGGGCCGAGCAGGCTATCCGTCAGATGCTCTTTGAGCTGCGCCGCAGCCCCGGCCTGGGGTGCTCCGCGGTGAAGCTTATCCACGGCTACGGCTCCTCCGGCGCGGGAGGGCGCATCCGGGTGGAAGCCAGGCGGCGCCTGGATCGGATGAAGGCGGGGGGAGAGATCTGGGGCTACATCCCCGGAGAGTCCTTCTCCATCTTTGACTCCGACACCCTGGCCGCCTTTCAGCGCTGTCCCACCCTGCGGAGGGACCGGGACCTGGAGCGGCACAACAACGGCGTGACCTTCGTCCTGCTGTAAGGGAGCGGCAGAGTTCTGCCCTGGACAGAAAAAATGAAGGATAAAAAATTTTTCTTGCATTTTGGGGCGGGAACCCTTATAATTCCTTTCAAAAGAGCGGGGCGGAGAAGGATGGGAGGCCCCGCGGGGAGAGTTCCGGAGATCAATAGAGCGCGGCTGCCTCGGACCGCGCTCTTTTTTTACCCTGGCCGGGCCGGACGCTCCCAGAAACAGGAAAGGAAGGGAAACCATGATTGAAATCATCACCAAGATCAACTCGGCCGTCAACAACTTCGTGTGGGGGCCGGTGATGCTGCTGCTCCTGGTGGGCACGGGCGTCTACCTCACCGCCCGCACCGGGTGCATCCAGGCCGCAAAATTTGGGTATATCATGCGCAATACGGTGGGCTCACTGTTTCGCAGGCGGGAGAAGCGGGACAAGGATGCCAAGAACCTCACCCCCTTTCAGGCAGTGACCACTGCTCTGGCCGGCACCGTGGGCACTGGCAACATCGCCGGTGTCACCGGGGCTATCTTCGCCGGAGGGCCGGGGGCGGTGTTCTGGATGTGGTTCGCGGCTTTCTTTGGGATGTTCACCAAATTTGCGGAGATCGTACTGGCCCTGAAGTACCGGCAGGTTGACGAGAACGGGGTCCACTACGGCGGGCCCATGTATTACATCGAAAAGGGCCTGGGCATGAAGTGGCTGGCGGTGCTGTTTTCACTGGTGGCGGGCTTCGCCTGCTTCGGGATCGGGAACATCTCCCAGAGCAGCGAGATCGCCGGGGCGATGGAGGGGCTGTTCGGGATGAGCGGCCTGACCACCGGCGTGCTCCTGGCGGTGGTGGTAGGCATTGTGGTGCTGGGCGGAGTCCAGCGAATCGGCCGGGTGACCTCCTACATGGTGCCCTTCATGGCCATCTTTTACATTGGGGCGGGGCTGGCGGTGATCCTGCTGCGGATCGACCAAGTGCCGGCGGCCCTGGCCTCCATCTTCACCAGCGCCTTCAGCTTTGAGGCGGTGGGGGGCGGCGTATTCGGCTATGCCATTATGGTGGCTATGCGCCAAGGATTTGCCCGGGGCGTATTCTCCAACGAGGCGGGCCTTGGCTCCGCCCCCATGGCCCATGCGGCCTCCGAGACCCAGGAGCCGGTGGAGCAGGGGATGTGGGGCGTGTTTGAGGTGTTCATCGACACCATCGTCATCTGCACGCTGACCTCCCTGGCCGTCATTCTATCCGGTGTGCTGGACGTGGGGCTGGACAGCTACGCCACCAACGGCGCGGCGGCGGTGGCCGCCTTCAATGCCATCCTGCCCGGGACCATCGGCGGGACCATCATTCAGATCAGCCTGCTTTTCTTTGCCCTGTCCACCATCCTGGGCTGGAGCTACTACGGTGAGCGGTGCTGGGCCTATCTGTCCAACAACAATAAAGCGGTGGTGTGGGTCTTTAAGGTGGTCTTTGTTCTGGTGTGCATCGTAGGTGCCACCGGAAACGGCACCCTGATGTGGGATATCTCCGACACCCTGAACGGCATGATGGCCATCCCTAACCTCATTGGCCTGCTGCTGCTGTCCAATGTGATCATTCGCAGCACCAACGACTATTTCAAAAAGCACTGACTTCCGGGAGAGACCTGGTATTTTGAAGCACCGGCCGGATGCTGGAAAAGCCCGCGGCCCCCGCCTGCCCCAGAGCAGGCGGGGGCTTTTGCTGTGGAGCTGGCACCGCAGGGGCGCCAGGAGCCATCCCTGTTTTCGGACGGAGTGCCTTTTTCCGCAGAGGGGTGAGCCATTCCCCTGCAAGGGGTACAGGCGGCAAAAGAAAACCGGCGGATGGACGCTTGCGTCTGTGGGGTGGAACCGATATAATATAGAAAGAAAAACGGAGGTCCGCCTGAGGCGGGGAAAGGAAGGCCAGATCATGCAGGAGAGAGCACTACAATTTCATATCCAGTGCGGTCCGGGGGATGTGGGGGGCTACTGTGTCCTGCCGGGTGATCCGGGCAGATGCCGCTCCATTGCCCAGCGGCTGGAGGGGGCGGTCCATGTGCGCACCAATCGGGAGTTTGAGACCTGGACCGGCTCCCTGCTGGGGGAGAAGGTGAGCGTGGTCTCCACCGGCATCGGCGGCCCCTCCGCCGCCATTGCCATGGAGGAGCTGGCCAACCTGGGGACCCACACCTTTGTCCGGGTGGGTACCTGCGGCGGCATCCGCCTGGATGTCCGCAGCGGAGACGTGGTGGTGGCCACCGGCGCGGTGCGAATGGAGGGGACCAGCCGGGAGTACGCCCCCATCGAGTACCCCGCTGTCCCTGATTTCCAGGTGGCCGGCGCGCTGGTGCAGGCCTGCCAGGCGCTGGGGAAGCCCTGGCACGCGGGGGTGGTCCAGTGCAAGGACTCCTTTTACGGACAGCACGACCCCGCCCGGATGCCGGTATCTGGGGAGCTGGAGGCGAAGTGGGAGGCATGGAAGCGGCTGGGGGTGCTGGCCTCAGAGATGGAGTCTGCGGCTCTGTTCACCGTGGCAGCGGCCCGGGGAGTGCGGTGCGGCTCTGTGTTCCACGTGATCTGGAATCAGGAGCGGGAGCAGGCGGGGCTGGACCAGCAGGAGTCCCACGACACCGCGCTGGCCATCGACGTAGGGGTGGAGGCGCTGAAGCTGCTGATCCGCCAGGACGCCCAGAGCCGGGCCGGAGAAGGCCGCTAGACAGAAGAGGGAGGAGCCCCATGGAGCAGGAGAAGAGACAGAAGGAGATTACCCGGCACGGCCTGATCCGGGTGGGACTGTGGCTCGGCGGGGGCTGGCTGCTGCTGGTCCTGTGCGCCTGGGGCATCCTCCCAGACCGGGAGGTGCCCGGGATCCTCTGGGTAGGGCTGGGCTTGCTGACCGCGGAACTAGCCATCCTGTGGGGGAAGACGTGGTGGGAGAGCCGGGGACGCGGCCAGGCGATCCCCGCCGGAGCGCACTGGTGGCAGGCAGAGAAGGAGGAGCTGGCGGCCGCCGCTGTGATGCTGGCGGTGTGGTGGGGCTTTCTGGCCCTGTGCGCCGCGGGGGTGCTCCCCCACATGGAACCGGACCGGTACAGCTGGCTCCTGGCGGGAGCGGTGACCATCCTCTTCGGGGCGGAGCTGCTGCTCTGGCAGAGAGGGAGGCGGGACCGGTAGCCGGTGGCGCCTGCCACCGGCGGGCCCCGGCCGTCAGGCGGCCGGGGCTTTTTTCCGGCTGACCGCTTTTAGTTGGCAAACGGGGAAAAGCGTGGTATAATGGCCCTGAATTTGAAGCAGGCCGCCCCAAATGGGACGCGCCGGGGAGGGAGCGGAAAATGGACCTGACAGAGCGCACCATTGAAAGCAAAACGATGTTCCAGGGCCGGATCATCACGGTCCTGCTGGATACCGCCGGCCTGCCGGACGGGGGGACCGCCCAGCGGGAGGTGGTGCTCCACCCAGGGGGCGTGGCCGTTTTGGCATTGGATGAGGCGGACAACGTGGCGCTGGTGCGGCAGTACCGCTATCCGCTCCACGGTCTGCTGCTGGAGCTGCCCGCCGGCAAGCTGGACCCGGGGGAGGACCACCGCCCCGCCGCCCTTCGGGAGCTGAGCGAGGAGACCGGCCTGGAGGCGGGGGAACTGACCTATCTGGGCCATATCTATGCCTCACCTGGATTCTGCGACGAGGCGCTGCACATGTATCTGGCGCGGGACCTGACCCGCGCCCGGCAGCACTTGGACGAGGACGAGTTTCTGGATGTGGTGACCATGCCCTTTGACACATTGGTGGAGCAGGTCATGTCCGGGGAGATCACAGACGCGAAGACAGTGGCCACCGTGCTGAAGGTCAAGACTCTGCTGGGCCGCTGATATGGACGACAAGGAGGGATTTCTGTGGGAAAGAGCATCCTGATCGTAGAGGATGAGCAGAACATCGTGGATATTTTGTCCTTCAACCTGAGCCGGGAGGGGTATGACACCCTGGAGGCCTACGACGGCCCCACTGGGCTCCAACTGGCGCTGGAGCAGGACCCGGACCTGATCCTGCTGGACCTGATGCTGCCCGGGATGGACGGCTTTGAGGTGTGCCGCCAGGTGCGGGAGAGCGGCTCCTCAACCCCTATTATCATGCTCACCGCCCGGGAGGAGGAGACCGACAAGGTCCTGGGCCTGGAGCTGGGGGCGGACGACTACATCACAAAGCCATTCTCCATGCGGGAGCTGCTGGCCCGGGTGAAAGCCAATATCCGCCGTATGAGCATGGTGCCCGCTGGGAAGGGGGCGGCAGCCTCCGCCAACCGGATGGAGCTGGGCCGGGTGACAGTGGACACGGACCAGATGGCGGTGCTCAAGGACGGGCAGCCCCTTCAGCTGTCTCAGCGGGAGTACGATCTGATCCGTTTCCTGGCGGCCCAGCCGGGCAAGGTGTTTTCACGGGAGGCCCTGATGGAGCATGTGTGGGACTATGAAGGCTATGTGGGCGATGTGCGGGCGGTGGACGTGGCCGTCCGCCGCCTGAGAGAGAAGATCGAGGACGACCCCGCCAGTCCTAAATTCGTGGTGACAAAGCGGGGGATGGGGTACTACTTCGGCGGCTGAGCCGGAGGGGCCGAGGGCGGGGACGTCCTCGGGGACCCGCCGCAGGGGGGACGCCGGTGGTCCGGCGCGGACCCGGAGCGGGAGCGGAGGGTCCTCTCCGGGACGATCCATTCGTCCTGGAGATCAGAAAAAAGAAAAGGGCTCCCGCAGGACGAGTCCTGCGGGAAACTGACCCCGCCAGTCCTAAATTCGTAGTGACAAAGCGGGGGATGGGGCACTGCTTCGGCGGCTGAGCCGGAGACCGCCCAGGGTGCCGCAGAGGCCATTTCCCAGGGCGCCGAGGTGTGGTGCCTGTGACCGGCAGGCGGATGGAACAGAGCCCGCCCCCCTGAGACAGAGGGACGGAGAGAGAAGAGAGGAGGTGCCCCGATGCTGCGCAGCCTGCACATGAAGCTGGTGATGCTGATGGTGCTGCTCATCCTGTCGCTGATGACGGTGGTGGGGGCTTTCCTCATCAACTCTGTGGTGGCCTTTTACATCCAGGACTTTTACAGCCAGATGAGCACAGTGTTCGGAGACCAGGAGATCGTCTCCGACCTGCGCACCGCTGCGGATGGGGAGACCGACGGGGCAGGGGCGCTGAAGACGGTGCTGAATGCCTATGCCGGCCAGCTGGGCGTGGATACCCGCAACCGCAATTTCTACATCCTGGACGGGGAGGGGACCTCAGTGCTGGCCAGCTCCAACGGTGAGAGCGGCGCCTCCGGCTTGTCCTACACCGGGAACCTGATGACGGCTATCGAGTCCGGCCAGGTGGGAGACGAGAGCAACGCGGCCGCCGATTACATGGATGTGGCCATCCCCATCCAGCGGGGCGGCAGCGACTATATCATCTATATCCTGGACAACAAGGCCACCGTGTCCAACCTGAACAACCAGCTCTTCCTGCTGATCATGGAGGCGCTGCTGTTCGGTCTGGTGATCTCAGTGCTGCTGTCCTTCCTCCTCTCCAAGACCATGATCACTCCCATCCAGCGGCTGACGGAGGGAGCCATGCGGGTGGCAGAGGGGGACTTCGCCCATAAGATCGAGGTGGCCTCCCGGGACGAGATCGGCGTGCTCACCGACACCTTCAACGATATGGCGGGTCAGCTCCAGGACACCATCCGCCAGGTGGAGAACGAGCGCAACAAGCTCAACACCCTCTTTCTCCACATGACGGACGGCGTGGTGGCCTTCTCCCGGACTGGAGAGGTCATCCACTTCAATCCCTCCGCGGAGGAGATGCTCCACCGGCCCATCGGGACGGACACCACCTTCGGGGAGCTGTTCGGCGGCCTGGTCTCTCTGGAGCGGGTGCTGGCGGTGCCCGACTACCTCCAGGAGGAGCAGACGGTTGAGGAGCGATTCCTCCAGCTGCTGATGGCTCCCTTCGACCGGGACCGGCAGGGGGGCGTACTGGTGGTCATCCACGACGTCACCGAGCAGCGGAAGAACGAGGAGATGCGCCGGGAGTTCGTGGCCAACGTGTCCCACGAGCTGCGCACCCCCCTCACCAACATCCGCAGCTATGCCGAAACGCTGGTGGACAGCGCCGGAGACCTGCCCCCAGCCATGGAGAAGAAGTTCCTGGGAGTCATCCTCAACGAGAGCGACCGCATGACCCACATCGTGCAGGACCTGCTCACCCTGTCCCGGTTCGACTCGGGGCGCACCGATTTGAAGCTGACCCAGTTCTCCTTTTCTGCGGTGCTCCATGACCTGTATAACGCGGTCTATATGGAGGCCCAGCGCCACAGCCATGCCCTTGAGCTGAAGATCGAGCCGGAGCTGCCCGAGATCGTGGCCGACCGGGAGCGAGTGGTCCAAGTGATGATGAACATCGTGTCCAACTCCATCAAGTACACGCCGGACGGAGGGCGCATCGTCATCTCCGCCGGACGGCGGGGGGACCGGGTGTGGATGTTGGTGGATGACAACGGCATCGGCATCCCGCCGGAGGACCGGCCCCGCATCTTCGAGCGGTTTTATCGGGTGGACAAGGCCCGGTCCCGCCAGTCGGGCGGGACCGGACTGGGCCTGTCCATCGCCAAGGAGATCATCGACCGGCACCAGGGCGTGCTGGAGCTGGCCGACAAGGAGGGCCCGGGACTGGCGGTGCGGATGGAGCTGAAGATAGAGGGGCCGGACCATGAATAGAAAGAGCAAGCACGCCCGCCTGCTGGAGCTGGGCAAGGACGTGCTGATCGTCCTGCTGGCCTGCTCAGCGGTGTGGCTGACTACCAGGGTCCAGCGCACCGGGAGCTTGGGAGATCTGCTGGCGGACACGCCCCAGGAGGGGCAGGGCCAGACCCAGGCCCCCGGCCAGATGGAGATGGTCCGCCCGGTACGGATGGCGGCAGTGGGCAGGAGCGGAGAGACCACCATCCGCTATGGGGCACAGTATGACCAGCAGAGCACCGACGCCCTATTCCAGCAGGTGGCCAATCTGCTGGTGGAGGCGCTGAGCGACGGGGGAGAGATGAGCCCCGTCAGCCAGTGGGAGTGGCGCACCGCCCTGACCTCCCCGCCCAGCCTGTACTTCGACCTGATGGAGGGGGTCCCCCTGTCGGTGCTGACGGGCTGGCTCACCGGGGAGAGCACAGGGGGGGAGGTGTTCGTGCGCCGGCTGGCACTGGCCGCCTCCCGGGGACAGGTGTTCCTCTACTACCAGGATGAGGAGAGCGGGCAGTTTTACGCCGGCCCGGTGGACGTGATCAGCGTCAGCCGGCTGGAGTCCGCTGTCTCCGGCCTGTCGGACAACGGCGCCTGTTTTGCCTTTGAGAAGGAGGGGTACAGCCTCCTGTCTCCCTACACCCTGCTGATGCCGGGCACACCCCAGCCGGCGGTCTATCAGGTCTACAACCCCCTCAGCCGGGAGGAGGGCCTCAACAGCCTGCTGGAGGCACTGGACTTCCCGGCCAGCAGCAGCTACACCTATCAGGGGACCGACGGAGAGTTGGTGGTGCGCAACGGGTATGACACCCTGCGGGTATCTGCCCAGGGCACGGTGCGCTACCATACTACGGAGGGGGAGATATCCCGTTATCCGGTGGCCTCGGACACCGGCGGAACGGGGTGCTATGAAGCGGTAGAGGCCTGCCGGGTGCTGGTCTCCGAGACACTGGGCACCCAGTGCGGGGCCGCCCGGCTGGTGCTCACCCATGTGGAGCGGATCACGGGGGGCTGGGCGGTGGAGTTCGGCTACTGTCTGGACGGCGCGGCAGTCCAGGTGTACGAGGAGGGATGCGCGGCCCGGTTCCTGGTGCAGAACGGACAGATCGCGGAGATCACCCTCCAGGCCAGAAGCTATGAGGAGACGGCGGAGAGCGGGCTGGTGCTGCCCCGGCTCCAGGCCATGGCCGCCATGGAGGCGGCGGGGCTGGAGGGCCGGGAGCTGCTGCTGGGATATCAGGACAGCGGCGGCGGAACGGTCACCGCCGGCTGGATCGCCCGGTGAGAGAGACCGGAGGGGAGGGAGAGCCGTGGCCTGGCCCAAGATCAAAAATATCATCATCCTGATGCTGCTGGTGACCAACCTGTGCCTGCTGGCCTTTGTGGGCTGGCGGGAGATCCGGGACTGGCAGCTCCAGGACAAGGCGCTGGAGCAGGCCGTCTCCTTCCTGGCGGAGCGGGGCATCCAGGTGGACGAGCGCATCGTGCCCAGGTCTGCGGAGCTGCCGCCCATGGGCATGGAACGGGACCTGGAGGAAGAGCAGACCCTGGCAGCAGCGCTGCTGGGGGATGGCCTGACCCGGGAGGAACGCAGCGGCGAGGTCTATGTCTATGAGGGGGAGCGGGGGCTGCTCCAGTGCCACAGCAGCGGGGAGTTCTGGGCCGACTTTCAGAGCGGCGCCTTCCCGGTCCCAGAGGGGGCGGAGATGGCGGAGCATGCTCTGGAGACCATGGAGCTGCTCCACTTCCAGGGGGAGGTGGTGAGCAGCGCGGGCAACGCCCAGGACGGGAGCGTCACCCTGCGGCAGCTGTGGAACGGCGTGCCGGTGCTGCCCTGTCGGGCGACCTTGGTCTACGAGGGGGGCGAGCTGAAGCGGATCGAGGAGGGCCGGCGTCTCACCGGGACGCCCCAGACCACAGCAGGTACGCCCATCACGGCGACGACGGCGCTGATGCGCTTTTATGCGGGCCTGAGCGAGCGGATGGACATCTGCAGTGAGGTCCGGGAGATCGAGATTGCCTATACCCTCTCCAACGCCCTGGGGGGTCCCATCTCGCTGATCCCGGTCTGGCACATCACCACCGACACCGAGATATATGAGCTGAACACCTTGGACGGGAGCCTGGCTGCGGCAGGCGCCGAAGAGACAGAGCGGACGGAGCAGTAGAACGAGACCACTGACATGCCCGGCCGGAAGGGCCGGAGCGGGACAACAAAGAAAGAAGGAGATCATCATGTTCAGCAAAGAAAGCCCCATTGGGATCATCGATTCGGGGATAGGCGGCTTCAGCGTGGCCCGGAAGGTGCAGAAGCTGCTCCCGCGGGAGAATCTGGTCTATCTGGGGGACGGGGCCAACACGCCCTATGGCAACCACACCGCGGAGGAGATCCTCACTATGACCCGCTACATGCTGCGCTTCATGGAAGAAAAGGGGGTCAAGGCCCTGCTGGTGGCCTGCAACACCATTTCCTGCCTCATTGATCAGTACCGGGATGAGATGAGCTGCCCGGTGCTCAGCGTAGTCCAGGCGGGTGCGGACGCGGTAAAGGACTTGGATGTCCATAAGGTAGGAGTCATCTCCACCTGCTTCACTGCCTCCACTCACTGCTACCCGGATCTGATCGGCAAGGCAGCGCCGGACAAGGTGGTCATCAGCCATGGCTGCCCTGACCTGGCCAACGTGGTGGAGCGAAACGTGGGCAGGCCGGAGGGACAGGCGCTGATCGATGCAGATGTACAGAAGAACCTGGAGGGACTGGTCCGGGACGAGCAGATCGAATGCTGTGTGCTGGGCTGCACCCACTATCCCTTGGTGGAGGAAAATATCCACAGGCTCTTCCCGGGCCTGCGGCTGCTGGACCCGGCGGAGCAGATGGCCAAGGACGTGTTGGCCTATCTGGAGCGGGACGGCTTGGTGAACGACGGCCCTCAGCCCGGACGGCTGGACATCTTCACCACCGGCAGCGCGGAGGAGTACGCCATGAAGGCGGAGAAGGTGGGACTGGACCCGGTGACCTCGGTGCAGTTCTATCCCCCCATGAAACTGTAAAAATAGTCCGGCGGAGCCGGCGTCAGAAAAAAGGCTCAAGGGCCGCCCCACCGGGGCGGCCCTTGAGTTTAAAAAATCTGCTTACAGCTTCATGATCCAGCCGTGGGGATCGGGAACGCGGCCCCACTGAATGCCGGTGAGGGTGTCGTACAGCTTCTGGGTGACAGGGCCGATCTCATTGTGGTTGATGATGGCCTTCTCGTCCCCCTCGGCCAGCTCGCCGATGGGGGAGACCACAGCAGCGGTGCCGGTGCCCCAGGCCTCCTCCAGGGTTCCGTCCTTGGCGGCCTGGAAGAGCTCCTCGGCGGAGATGCGGCGCTCCTCCACCTCATAGCCCCAGTCCTTCAGCAGCTGGATGCAGGAGCGGCGGGTGATGCCGTCCAGCACGGAACCGTTCAGGTCGGGGGTGAGGATCTTGCCGTTCACCTTGAACATGACGTTCATAGCGCCTACTTCCTCAATATATTTGCGGTGGACGCCGTCCAGCCACAGGACCTGGGTGTAACCCTTCTGCTCGGCGCGGTTGCCCGCCCGCAGGGAGGCGGCGTAGTTGCCGCCGGTCTTGGCCATGCCGGTGCCGCCCCGAACGGCGCGGACGTCCTGGTCCTCGATATAGATCTTGGTGGGGGCCAGTCCCTCGGGGTAGTAGGCGCCCACAGGGCAGACGATGACGATATACTGGCAGTGGTGGGAGGTGTGGACGCCCAGGGCGGGGTCCAGACCAATGACAAAGGGACGGATATACAGGGAGGTGTCCTTCTCATAGGGGACCCACTCCTGATCCAGCTTGACCAGCTCAGTGATACCGGCCAGGGCCAGGTCTTCAGGCACCTCGGGCAGGGCAATGCGCTCGCAGGACAGGTTCAGCCGACGCACGTTGTCCATGGGGCGGAACAGCTGGATGGAGCCGTCTGCGGTGCGGTAGGCTTTCAGACCCTCGAAGATCTCCTGGGCGTAATGGAGGACCTTGGCGGCTGGGTCGATCTGGAGGGGGGCATAGGGGACGATGCGGGCGTCATGCCAGCCCTGACCCTCGTCATAGTCCACCACAAACATGTGGTCGGTCATATACTTGCCGAAGACCAGCTTGGAGGAGTCAGGCTTCTCCTTCCGCTGCTCGGCGCGGGTGATCTTGATCTCTTGCATCTTGGTTTCCTCCTAAAGTAAACTCAAATCGAGCGGTCCTGGTTTGGAGGACGGCTTTTCTGGTATTTCCATATTATATCAGCCTTTTTTTTCAGACGCAACGGGTAATCGTGGGAAAAGTGGGGCCGGCCCAACTTTTTAGGGAAAGAATTCCGCCATTTCCCCAGAGAATGGCCCCGCCTGGACGGTTTGCTATTGTTTTTCCCCTGGGGGTTTGATATAATATCACCAATCACCGCGCTGATACGGCGGCACGGCGCGGGAATGGGGCGTGAAGAAGGTCCTGCTGACGGGCGGACCTTTTTGTTGTGATAGGAGGTCCCGCCCCCGGGAGGGGGAGGAACGGCCGCCCCGAAGAGGAGGAACGGATCTTGAACCGAAAAATGACGCAGATGCTTCAGCCAAGCTTTCAGCTCTATTTCGTCTGTCTGATCCTGTTTGCCGCGGCATCCGCCTTTTTCAGCCTGTATCTGGCGGCGGCGGAGGCCGTGGTGGTGGTCCTGCTGGGGCTGTATTACCGGGAGAACAGCCGCCGGCGGCGGCGGGAGATAGCCAAGTACATCGAGAACGTCACCGGGAACATGGATGTGGCCACCAAGGACACCATGGTAAACTCCCCCCTGCCCATGGTGATCTTCCGGCCGGAGAGCGACGACATCATCTGGACCAATGACCGTTTTCTCCATCTGGCAGGGGGGAAGGAGCACCTGTTCGACGCCAAGCTGAGCAGCGTGATCCCGGATTTTGATACCCGCTGGCTCATGGAGGGGAAAAACGAGTGCCCCACCGAGGTCACCTTCGGTCCCCGCCGCTTTCTGGTGTACGGACACCTGGTCCGGGCCTCGGGCCGGGAGGGGGGCTTCCTGGCCACCACCTACTGGGTGGACGTGACCGAGTTCTGCCAGGTGCGGGACCAGTTCCGGGGGAGCCGCCCGGTGATGGCGGTGCTGCTGCTGGACAACTATGAGGACCTGATGAAGAACCAGACGGAGAACCAGCGATCCACCATCTACGCCGAGGTCAACGCCCGGCTGGATGCCTGGGTGGCGGGCACCGGGGGCATGCTCCGCAGAATGGAGCGGGACCGTTACCTGCTCCTGTTCGAGGAGCAGTACCTGTCCCGGTTCGTGGACCAGAAGTTCGACATCCTGGACACCATCCACCAGGTGGTCAATTCCAGCGGCCTGGCGGCGACCCTGTCCATCGGCATCGGCAAGGACGGCGGCAGCTTCCAGGAGCTGATGCAGTACGCTAACCTGTCCATTGAGATGGCCCTCTCCCGGGGGGGAGACCAGGCGGTCATCCGCAACAAGTTCACCTTTGAGTTTTATGGAGGCCACTCCACCGAGACGGAGAAGCGCACAAAGGTGAAGAGCCGGGTGATGGCAAACGCCCTGTCCGCCCTGGTGTCCGACTCCTCCAAACTGTTCATCATGGGCCACAAGATGCCCGACATGGACGCCACCGGCGCCGCGGTGGGCGTGTGCGCCATCGCCCGGAAAAAAGGAGTCCCCGCCTACATCATCCGGGAGGGGGGGACCAATCCCTCCAAGCCCATCCTGGATAAGCTGGACCAGCTGCCCGAGTACCGGGGGAATTTCCTCAGTGCCCAGGAGGCCCTGGTGGCGGCGGACAGCCGCTCCCTGGTGGTGGTGGTGGACACCAACCGCCCGGAGCAGGTCCAAGCCCAGGAGCTGCTGGAGTCCTGCAACCGGGTGGCGGTCATCGACCACCACCGGCGGGCGGCCACCTATATCGAGGGAGCGGCGCTGAACTACCACGAGCCCTACGCCTCCTCCGCCTGTGAGCTGGTCACCGAGCTGCTCCAGTACATCGCAGAGCCCACCGACCTGCTCCGCACAGAGGCGGAGGCCCTGCTGGCGGGCATCGTGCTGGATACCAAAAACTTCACCATGCGCACCGGCGGCCGCACCTTTGAGGCGGCAGCTTTCCTGCGCCGCTCCGGCGCCGACACCGGGGAGGTGAAGCGGCTGTTCCAGAACGACCTGTCCGGCACCATCGCCAAATACGATATCATCCAGAATGCGAAGCTGTACCGGGACCACATCGCCATTGCCGTGGTGGACCACACGGTGGGCCGGGTGACAGCGGCCCAGGCGGCGGACGAGCTGCTGAACATCGTGGGGATCAGCACCTCCTTTGTGCTCTTTCCCGACGGGGAGCAGATCATCATCTCAGGCCGCTCCATGGGAGACACCAACGTCCAGGTCATCCTGGAGCAGCTGGGGGGCGGAGGCAACGCCGCCGCCGCCGGCGGACAGGTGGCGGGCAAGACGCTGGAACAGGTGGCCGTGGAGCTGACACAGGCCATCGACCGCTATCTGGAGGAGGACTCCTGAGGGAGCCGCTCATTCCCAAATAAGATATTTCCTAAAATTATTACTGATAGTATTTGGAGGAACACAACATGAAAGTGATTTTACAGCAGGATGTCAAGGGCCAGGGCAAGAAGGGCCAGATGGTGGAGGTCTCCGACGGATACGCCCGCAACTTCCTTCTGCCCCGGAAGCTGGCCGTCTCTGCCACGGCGGACAATATCAACACCATGAAGCAGCAGGAGAAGGCACGCAAGGCCCAGGAGGCCGCCGAGAAGGCGCAGGCCGAGGCCACCGCCAAGCAGTTGGAGGGACTGATGGTGAAGATCACCGCCAAGGCCGGCGAGGGCGGGCGCCTCTTCGGCGCTGTGACGGCCAAGGAGATCTCCGAGGCCCTGGCCGAGCAGCACCAGGTGGAGATCGCCAAGACCAAGCTGGTTCTGGACGAACCCATCAAGGCCTGCGGCGGCTATCAGATCCGCGCCAAGCTGGGCTATGAGGTGGTCGGCACGGTAAACGTCATGGTGGCGGAGGCCTGAGAAGGACGGTGAGGGGTGAGGAGAGGGGCGCTGTGCAGAGCGTTGATGCGCGGCCCTCCCACCGTCCGGCGGTTCCGGGCACCAAAATCCCGAACTCTCGATTTTGAATTCCTGATTTGGAAGGCAGGTGGTCTCATATGGTGCTGGAAGAGGAAGAGCTGCTCCTTAAGCAGCTCCCCCATTCTGTGGAGGCGGAGCAGGCCGTGCTGGGCTCCATGCTCATCGACCCCCGCTGTGTCCCGGATGTGATCGAGCAGCTCCGGCCGGAGGACTTCTATATCCGGCAGAACCGGGAGATCTACGAGACCATTTACTCCATGTTCAACTTCTCCCTCACCATCGACCCGGTGACGGTGCTGGAGAACATGCGGAAAAACGGGGTCTACGACGAGAATGTCTCCCGCAACTACATCCTCCAGCTGATGGACACCACGCCCACTGCGGCCAACGTGGGGGAGTACGTGGCCATCATCAAGGACAAGACCCTGCTGCGGCGCATCGCCGAGACGGCGGGGGACATGACCGCTATGGTCCAGCAGGGCACAGACAGCGGCCAGGACGTGCTGGAGGCGGCGGAGCAGCGGGTCTACGCCATCCGGCAGGGGCGGGCCGCCCGGGGACTGACACCCATCTCCGCGGTGCTGCTGGATGTGTATGACCGGCTCAATGAGCTGGCCGCCAGCGATGCGGCGGTGCCCGGCCTGTCCACCGGACTGGGGGACCTGGATCTGGCCATCTCCGGCCTGAACAAGTCCGACCTGATCCTGCTGGCCGCCCGGCCCGGCATGGGAAAGACCTCCATGGCGCTGAACATCCTGCTCCACGCGGGCAAGTTCTCCGGGAAGAGCGTGGCCTTTTTCTCCCTGGAGATGAGCCGGGAGCAGCTGGTGCTGCGCCTGATCTCCAACGAATCCTTTGTGGACAACAAAAAGCTGGTGACCGGAAAGCTCAATGAGAGCGACTGGGAGAAAGTGGCCGCCGCCGCCGACGCCCTGAACCGCACTAAGATCCTCATCGACGACGACTCTACGGTGTCGGTGGCCGATATCAACGCCAAATGCCGCCGGGTGGAGGACCTGGGGCTGGTGGTCATCGACTACCTCCAGCTGATGACCTCCGCCGGCGGAAAGGAGCGCAGCGGCGACAACCGGCAGCAGATCGTCTCCGACATCTCTCGGGCCCTGAAGATCATGGCCAAGGAACTGAACGTGCCGGTGCTGTGCCTGTCTCAGCTCTCCCGTGCCAACGAGAGCCGGACCAATAAGCGGCCCATGCTCTCAGATCTGCGGGAATCGGGGGCCATCGAGCAGGACGCCGATATCGTCATGTTCCTCTACCGGGAGGACTACTACGAGAAAGAATCAGAAAACCACAACCTGGCCGAGTGCATCATCGCCAAAAACCGGCACGGGGAGACCCGGACGGTGGAGCTCCAGTGGCTGCCTGAGTACACCACCTTCTCCTCCATCGACCGGACCCATGAGGAGTATTGACCATGGCCCATTCCAGCCCGTTCCATGGGCTGAACGCCCTCATCGAGACCTACGGAATGATCCCGCCGGGGAGCACGGTGCTGTGCGCCTGCTCTGGGGGGGCGGACTCGGTGTATCTCCTGCACCGGCTGTACCTGCTCCGGGAGCGGATGGGGTTCCGTCTGGCTGCCGCCCACTACAACCATCAGCTGCGGGGGGAGGAATCCCGGCGGGACGAAGCATTCGTCCGCCGCTTCGTCGCCCAGTGGTGCGGCCCCGCCCAGGTGGACGGACATGAGCTGCCCGGTGTCCCCCTCTATGTGGGCCGGGGCGACGTGGCTGCCCAGGCCGGAGAGCTGGGACGAGGCCTGGAGGAGACCGCCCGGGAGATGCGTTACGCCTTCCTCCGGGAGACCGCGGCAGAGCTGGGCGGAGCCCTGATCGCCACCGCCCACACCGCGGATGACAATGGAGAGACCATCCTGCTCCACCTGCTCCGGGGCAGCGGCCTGCGGGGGCTGACCGGCATCCGCCCGGTGGGGGAGGGGCTGATCCGCCCCATGCTCACCACCACACGGGCCCAGGTGGAGGAATATCTGCGCCTCTACGGACTGCCCCATGTGGAGGACAGCTCCAACAGGGACGAGTCCTTTTCCCGCAACCGCCTGCGCTGGCAGGTGGTGCCGGAGCTGGAGGACATGTGCCCCGGCTTCGCCAGACGGACGGCGGAGACCGCAGCCCTGCTGCGGACAGACGAGGACTACCTCACCGGCCTGGCGGAAAAGGCGGTGGCGGACCTCCTCCCCCGCGCGGGGACCCTCCGCCTGCCCGCGGCAGCGGTGGGGGATCTGCCTGACGCCTTGGCGCCCCGGGCGGCCCGGCTGCTGCTGGCCCGCCTGCGGGACGGAGATACCGATCTGGCCGCCCCCCATCTGGGGGGGGTGGTGGCCCTGTGCCGGGGGAGGGACCCCTCTGCCCGGCTGGATCTGCCGGAGGGCATCACCGCCCGACGGGAGTATGAGATGCTGGTGCTCACCCGGGAGACTGCGCCCCCGGCACTGGAGGAGGCATCCCTCCCCATGCCCGGGCAGCTGCGGACGGGGGAGTGGACCCTGACCTGCGCGGCAGCGGTGTACCAAGGGGAGCCCCAGTCGGGCCGGGAATTCTGGCTGGCTGGGGCAGAGGGGCTCACCGTCCGTCCCCGGAGGACCGGGGACCGGCTGGAGCGTCCGGGCCGTCCGGGCCGAACCGTGAAAAAAATCATGATCGACCAGAAGCTGCCCAGGCACCTGCGGGATACCGTCCCTGTGCTGGACAGCGGCGGCAGGGTGGCTGCGGTGGCGGAGCTGGGGCCGGACGCGGCCTTTCTGCCCCGCCTGGGGGAGCCCTGCTGGCATATTACGGCGAAAAGAAAAGGAGAATATTTCATGTTGGAAAAGGATATCCAGGAAATACTGTTTTCAGAGGAACAGCTGGCCCAGCGGGTGAAGGAGATCGCCGGTGAGATCAACCGGGACTACGTCGGACAGGAGATCATGCTGGTCAGCGTGCTCCGAGGTTCCTTTGTGTTCATGGCGGACCTGTGCCGGCGCATCGATCTGCCCTGTACGGTGGACTTCATGGCGGTGTCCTCCTATGGCGGCGGGACCTCCTCCAGCGGCCAGGTGCAGATCACCAAGGACCTGTCCAGCGACATCACGGGGAAGAACATCATCGTGGTGGAGGATATCCTGGACAGCGGAAACACCCTGAGCTATCTGCTGAAGGTGCTAGAGCAGCGCAGCCCGGCCTCCATCCGGCTGTGTACCCTGCTGGACAAGCCGGAGCGCCGGGTCAAGCCAGTGGAGGTCCACTACTCCGGCTTCACCATTCCAGACGCCTTTGTGGTGGGCTATGGGCTGGATTACGCAGAGCATTACCGGAACCTGCCCTACATCGGCATCCTGAAGCCGGAGGTCTACGGCGGCTGAGCCGGAGAGACTTGGAGGGCGGCGGCCTCCTGAAATTTGTGATCCGCCGGAAAGGACGTGGTTTTCCTGAAACGGTTCAGCGCGCGGGACCTGATCTTCTATCTGCTGGCCATCCTGGTGATGGTGTTCACCTTCAATGCGGTGCAGCAGATGAACGAGCCGGATGACCCCACTTATAATGAGATCCGCCTGCTCTTTGAGCAGGAGAAGGTGAAGTACTTCTCCGTGGAGGACAATGTGCTCACTCTGACTCTGCGGGGGGAGGGGGAGGACACCTCCACCCTGAAGTACCACCTGGCCGACTTCAATGTGTTCTATAACGACCTGCACGAGCTTATCGACAGCCAGCGCCAGGCTGGGATCATCCAGGACTATGACTACCCCGCCGGCTGGGCGGAGCCTTGGTGGTTCGTCTATGTGCCCTACCTGGTGATCCTGCTGGGCTTCGGCATCCTGATGTACACCATGTATCTGCGGCAGAACACTGGGGGCGGCGGAGGAGGGGGGCCGTCCCGCTTCGGCCATGCCCGCACCCGCACCCTGGCAGACCAGGGGAAGAAGGTCACCTTCAACGATGTGGCCGGTGCGGATGAGGAGAAGGAGGAGTTGGAAGAGATCGTGGAGTTCCTCCGGGACCCCCAGAAGTTCACCGCCCTGGGCGCCCGCATCCCCAAGGGCGTGCTGCTGGTGGGGCCTCCGGGCACGGGCAAGACCCTCATCGCCAAGGCGGTGGCCGGCGAGGCGGGGGTCCACTTCCTGTCCATCTCGGGCTCTGACTTCGTGGAGCTGTATGTGGGTGTGGGTGCCAGCCGGGTGCGGGACCTGTTCGACCAGGCCAAGAAGGACGCCCCCGCCATCGTGTTCATCGACGAGATCGACGCGGTGGGCCGGCAGCGGGGCGCCGGCCTGGGCGGCGGCCACGACGAGCGGGAACAGACCCTGAACCAGCTGCTGGTGGAGATGGACGGCTTTGGCTCCAATGAGGGGGTCATCGTCATGGCGGCCACCAACCGGCCGGACATCCTGGACCCCGCCCTGCTGCGGCCTGGCCGGTTCGACCGCCAGATCTATGTGGGACTGCCCGACATCAAGGGCCGGGAGGAGATCCTGAAGGTCCACGCCCGGAAGAAGCCCCTGGCGGAGGACGTATCCCTCTCCGATGTGGCGAAGGCCACCTCCGGCTTCACCGGTGCGGATCTGGAGAACCTGCTCAATGAGGCGGCTCTGCTCTCTGCCCGGGAGGACCGGCGTTTCATTACCCGCCAGGACCTCCACGAGGCCATGATGAAAGTAATTGCCGGCCCGGAGAAGCGCAGCCGGGTGGTGACGCCCCATGCCAGGCGGCTTACCGCCTACCACGAGGCGGGCCACGCCGTGGTGATCCACGAGCTGGACAGCCAGGACCCCGTGCACCAGATTACCATCGTGCCCCGGGGACAGGCGGGAGGCATGACCATCTCTCTGCCCAGGGAGGACCGGGCCTATCTGTCCAAGCGGGAGCTGGAGGAGCGCATTGCTGTCTGCCTGGGCGGCCGGGTGGCGGAGCAGCTGGTGCTCAACGACATCTCCACCGGTGCCTCCAGCGACATCCAGAAGGCGTCTCAGACTGCCCGGGCTATGGTCACCAAGTACGGCATGAGCGAGCGGCTGGGGACCATCGCCTACGGCAACGAGAACGATGAAGTGTTCATCGGCCGCACCATGGCCCAGGCCCGGACCTACTCCGAGGAGGTGGCAGGCCAGATCGACGAGGAGGTCAAGGCGATCGTGGACCGGGCCTATGCCCGGTGTGAAGAGATCCTGACCCGGCGGCGGCAGGAGCTGGAGCTCACCGCACGCTATCTGCTGGTCCATGAGACCATGAGCGGCGAGATCTTTCAAAAAGTGTTCACTGACCCGGCGGCCCCTGAGCTGGCGCTTCCGGAGGAGGACCAGCCGGCCCAGGAGGGCTGAGCGCGGCGGCAGCCGGGAGGTGGAAGGACCTCCCGGCTGTTTCATATGGATAGGGAGAGGGGGACGGAGGATGAGAAAAAGAAGAGCTGGAGGGACGGCGGCGCTGGTCCTGCTGCCGCTGCTGGCCGGATGCGGCGCCTCAGGGCCGGAAGCGGCGGGCTCCGGGCTGGAGGAGGTGTCCTCCCGATAGGGGCCAGACGCACAGGGGGCGTGCCTGCTGGGCACGCCCCCTGTGCGTTATGTCATGTTACAGCTGACGCAGCTCCTGAATGGTCTCCTGGATGGTCCTCTGGGGCAGCCAGACGGCAGCCATCTCCGCCAGCTGAGCCAGGGTCAGGGACCGGGAGGCCCCCACCAGCGGGTGGTTCATGAATTTCCCAAACCGGCGCTGGAACACAGACCGGGAGGCCCGGTTATCCAGCAGCTCCCCCACCGTAATGGTGTTGTTTCTCAGATCCAAGGTCATTTCACCTCCGCTCCATTCTATGCAGGGGAGGGGAAAAGAATGTGGAGTCAGGACGGTGAGACTGTTGAAAAAGTAGCTCTGCCGCTTTTTCGAGCAGGAGCTTAGAAAAGTTTACCCACAATTCTTTGCAGAATTGTGGGTAAAGATTTCATGAAAAGCATCATTTCTAAGGCACATGCCCTGAGAAATGACGCAATCAAACCTTACTCGGCTGCCTGCGGGCGCTGGAACTCCGAGCAGGAGTTTTTTTCCACAAGCTGAGTGGGAGCTTCCTTATACAAGAAGCTCCCACTGGTGAGGTTTAAAATTGTGGTGTGCTCAACTCTCCGCATACCGGGAGAGGAACTGCCGGGTGCGCTCCTGAGAGGGGTGCTCGATGACCTGATGGGCTGGGCCCTGCTCCACAATGACGCCGCCATCCATGAAGATGACCTGATCGGCCACATCCCGGGCGAAGGCCATCTCGTGGGTGACGATGATCATGGTGGTCTTCTGCTCCGCCAGGGAGCGGATGACCTTGAGCACCTCACCGGTGAGCTCCGGGTCCAGGGCGGAGGTGGGCTCATCAAAGCAAAGGATGTCCGGGTGGAGGGCCAGGGCCCGGGCGATGGCCACCCGCTGCTGCTGGCCGCCGGAGAGCTGACTGGGGTAGTGGTCCGCGCGGTCACTCAGACCCATCTTGGCCAGCAGCTCCCGGCCCTCGGCCTGGATCTCCTCCAGGATCTGCTTCCGGTTGGCTTTGAAGTCGGGCCGTTCCTGGCTGAGGAGCTCCTTGGCCAGGGTGACGTTCCGCAGGGCGGTGTACTGGGGGAACAGGTTGAAGGACTGGAACACCAGGCCGAAATGGAGCCGCTTTTTCCGCACCTCGCTCTCCCGCTGGGTGGCGGGATCGTCGGCGTCGAACAGAGTGTCCCCCTGGACGACGATCTGCCCCTGGTCGGGGGTCTCCAGAAAGTTCAGGCACCGCAGCAGGGTGGTCTTGCCGCTGCCGGAGGAGCCGATGATGGCCAGAGCCTGGCCCTGCTCCAGGTCAAAGCTGATGTCCTCCAGCACCCGGGTCGCGCCAAAGTGCTTTTCAATATGATGTACTTCTAAGATCGGCATGTTCGCTCCCCCTTATACCCGGAAGTAGTCCAGCTTCTTTTCCAGCCGGCCCAGCACCATGGTCACGATGGCGCTGAAGGCCAGGTAGTAGACCGCCGTGAACATCAGCGGCCACCACAGGCCGGAGATCCCCTGATTGCCCTTCATGAAGGACTCAGCCGCCCAGATGACCTCCTGCAGCGCAATGGCACGGGCCAGGGAGGTGTCCTTGACCAAGGTGATGATCTCGTTGGACATGGGGGGCACGATGCGCTTGACCATCTGGAGCAGGGTGACCTTGAAAAAAATCTGCCGCTTGGTCATGCCCAGCACCAGGCCGGCCTCGTTCTGCCCCGCCGGCACCCCCTGGATGCCGCCCCGGTAAATCTCGGAAAAATAGAAGGCGTAGTTGATGATGAAGGCCACGCATACCGCCGCCATCCGTCCCACCTCGCCCCGGGGCCATGGGCTGCCATCCTCCAGTATCAGACCGGGCACATAAAACAGGGCGATGATCTGCAGGATCAGGGGCGTGCCCCGGACAATCCAGACCAGCAGACGGGTGACCAGGCTGATGGGGCGGAAGGAAATGAGCGCCCGGGCCACCCGGCCGGGCTCCTGCCCCCGGCGGAGCAGGACCCACCGGGTGGGCCGGGACAGGGGCGTCCAGCGGTTCATGGAGCCGAAGGCGATGACCAGCCCCAGAGGGAGCGCCCCGATCAGGGTCACGAAAAACAGCTCCAGGGTTACAAGAAACCCTTGGTTCAAGGCTATCAGTACCGTCTGGGTCACTGGTGATTGAAAAAAGTCGAGCATAGGGGTCGTCCTCTCTGTCTGTGATAGTGGGGCGCAACCGCTCAAAAGCAGAGAGCGGACCCGCTCTCTGCTTTTGAGGGATTCAGCTGCGGAGATCGTTTACTCCAGGATGACGGCATCCTGCAGGCCATAGGTGGCAGCAATCTGCTCCACGGTGCCGTCAGCCACGGCCTGCTTCCAGAACTCGTTGAAAGCATCCACCAGGTCAGAGCCCTTGCGGAAGCCCACGCCGTAGAACTCAGATGCCTCTGCTCTCATGTCGTTAAGGTTAAGGTCGTACACCAGATCGCCGTAGCTGGTGCCCTCGCCGGTCATCTCGGCGGCCATGAGCACGTCGATAACAGCGGCATCGGAGGTGCCGGAGGCGACCTCCATCAGGGTGTTGGCCTGGGACTGCACGGGCACGGTGGTGGCCCCCAGCTCCTCGGCGGCGTCCTCACCGGCGGAGCCGGACTCTACGGCGATGCTCAGCCCCTCCAGAGAGGTCAGCCCCTCAAAGTCCGCTGCCCTGTCGGCGGGGTAGACCAGGGTCTGATAGTTGGTGCAGTAGGGCTCGGAGACGCCCATGGCGGCGGTGACCTCGTCGTTGATGGTCATGCCGTTCCATACACAGTCAATGGTCTTGGAGTCCAGCTCCTGGACCTTATAGTCCCAGGTGATCTCCTGGAACTCCACGTTCACGCCCAGGCTCTCGGCAAAGGCCTTGGCCATGTCGGCATCAAAGCCGATCCACTCGTCACTCCCCGCTTCCTTATAGTCCATCGGGGCGAAATTGGTGATACCCACATACAGGGTGCCCTGGTCCTGGACATAGGCCAGGTCGCTTTCCGCGTCCGCGGGAGTGCTGGATGCCCCCTGGCTGGAGCTGGCGGCGGGGGTGCTGGCAGCGGGAGACTGGCTGCTCTCCCCCTGAGAAGTGGTCCCGCCAGAGCAGGCGGCCAGAGACAGGCACATAGTGATCGCCATTACAAGAGACAACATCTTTTTCATACCGAGAGATCCTCCAAAATGCAGATTGGTCAAAAACGGGGCATTTGACACTTTCACATTTTAGCACGCTAATGTAATGTTGTAAAGAGGTTTTTAATTTTTTTTGATCTTTCGGGGAAAAAGCAAGCGTCCCCCCGCAGCCCATAGGGGACAGCGGGGGGACGCCTTCCGCATCCGATCAGAGAGGCGGCAATTACTTCATGCCGTTCTCGTAGGCTTCGATCATCTTCTTGACCATCTGGCCGCCCACGGAACCGGCCTGCTTGCTGGTCAGGTCGCCGTTGTAGCCCTGCTTCAGGTTGACACCCACCTCGTTGGCCGCTTCCATCTTGAACTTATTCAGAGCCTCGCGGGCATTGGGGACCAGAGACTGCTTGTTGGTAGACATAATTCGTTTCTCCTTTACCTGTTCATTTTGATCTTCTTTGTTTCGTTGGATGGAACATCCGAGCATAGCATTGCCCTGGAGAAGCGGACTATGCAGGAAAAGGCTTTCCTGTTTTTGTTGATTTTCCATCATTTTCAGATCAGGGAAACGGCAGGAAGGAAACCGGCTCAGAGAACGGGGGCCGGGCGGACGGCGGGGCTCATCCGCGGCGGCGGAGACGGCGCAGCAGGCCGCCCAAGGGACCGGAGGGCAGGGCACGGGCGGCAAATTCCACCTCCCGGCAGCTCCGAACGGCCTCGTCCATGAAGAAGTCCTGAGAGGAGAGGCCGGGGGCGCCCGGGGCGGGCACTTTTTTTTGATAGCTCCCTTCACTGTCCAGGGCCCGGGCCTTCACGGTATCCCGCAGCAGGATGTCCAGAATGTGATTCAAGCGGGCCTTGGTGTGGGTGGCATAGACGGGACAGATGACCTCCACCCGGCGCTGGGTGTTGCGGGTCATCATGTCCGCCGAACCCAGGAAGAGGCGCTGGTTCTCTCCAGAGCCAAAGCTATAGATGCGGGAGTGCTCCAAAAAGCGCCCCACCACGCTGGTGACGGAGATGTGCTCCGTGTGGCCGGGGACGCCGGGCCGCAGGCAGCAGATGCCGCGGATGATGAGATCGACCCGAACCCCTGCACGAGAGGCCTCGGCCAGCTTTTCCATGACATCGTAGTCGGTGAGGGAGTTCATCTTCATGATGATGCGGCCGTGGCTGCCCCGGGCGGTCTCTTCCCCGATGAGCAGGAGGATGATCTGCTTCAGGTTGGAGGGGGAGACCAGGAGGTTGTGGTAGCTGCCCTCCAGATTGCCCACAGCCATGTTTTTGAAAAATTCCGCTGCATCCAGGCCGATGCCCTGATCCGCGGTGATGAGGGAGAGGTCTGTGTACTGCTCTGAGGTCTTCTCGTTGTAGTTGCCGGTGCCGATCTGGGTGACGTACTGGATGCCGGATTTGCCTTTCAGGGTGATGAGACATACCTTAGAGTGGATCTTATAGTCGCTGAACCCGTAGATCACCCGGCAGCCCGCGTCCTCCAGGCGCTCGGACCAGTCGATGTTGTTCTGCTCATCAAAGCGGGCCCGCAGCTCAATGACGGCAGTGACCTCCTTACCGTTTTCCGCCGCCGCACACAGATACTCCACGAGCCGGGCCTTCTGGGCCAGGCGGTAGATGGTGATCTGGATGGAGAGGACCGACGGGTCGGAGGCGGCCTCCCGGATCAGGCGGAGGAAGGGCTCCATGCTTTCAAAAGGGTAGCTGAGAAGCAGATCCCGGCGCTGGACCAGGTGGAGATAGGTCTCCCGCTTGGGCTTGGGGGGCGTCTGGGGGGAGAAGGGCGGGTAGAGCAGCGCACTGTGGAGGGGTTCCGGCAGCTTTTTCAGCATGGGGTGGACAAACCCCATGCGCATGGGAGCCCGGGAGAGGAAGATCTGGGCGGGGGCGACGTGGCAGCGCTTGCAGAGAAAGGCGGACAGGGCCTCGCTGAGGGGAGCGGCGCACTCCAGCCGGACCACGGCCATCCGTTTGCGCTTGTGAAGCAGCTTCTGCATCTGGCAGCGGAAGTCATCGTCCACATCAAAGCCCTCGTCCTGGGGGGCGATATCGGCGTTGCGGGTGACGCAGACACAGTTTTTCTCCGCCACGCCGTAGGGGTCAAAGACCCGCTTCAGGTTATCCAGAAGCAGCTGTTCGGTGCGCACATAGCGCAGTCCCTCCCCGGGGAGATAGACTACCTCGGGGGCGGAGGGAGGCACAGGGACGATGCCGAAGAGACTGCGGTCCTTCCCATGGAGGCGGGCCACCACATAGACGCTCTTGTTCTGGAGGTGAGGGAAGGGGTGGTTGATGTCCACGATCTGAGGGGAGAGGATGGGGAGCAGCTGGGTCTTGAAGTAGGTCTTGAGAAAGTCCTTGTCCTTCCCGGCGAGCTGGCCGGGGGAGACTTCGCAGACCCCATAGGCCTGGAGCTGGGTCTGGAGCTGGGCGTAGACCTGGTCCCGCTGCTCCATCAGAAGGACTGCCCGGCGGTAGATGGCCTCCAGCTGCTGGGAGGGGAGCAGGCCGGTGCGGCTGTCCACCTGGTCGTCCCCCATGACAGCCATGTCATAGAGGCTGCCCACCCGGATCATAAAGAATTCGTCCAGGTTGCTGGTGAAGATGGAGACAAATTTCAGCCGCTCGGCCAGGGGATTGGAGGGATCGCGGGCCTCTTCCAGCACCCGCTCATTGAACGTGAGCCAGGAGAGCTCGCGGTTCTGCATGTAAGGTTGGGGTTCCCGGGCCATCAGACAGTCACGCTCCTTCGTTTCAATACCTCGGTGAGCAGGAAGCCCTCCCGGACGCCGTAGCTGCTGACCTCAATGGCGTCGCCCCGGCACCGATGGGCCAGGGTGGAGAGGATGACCAGCCCAGGGAGCAGGGTGTGGACCCGCTCGGGGACGATCTTCAGCAGGATCTGGAGGTCCGCCTTAGCGGGAGCGGAGAAGCGCTCCAGGAGGCCGTCCACCATGTTCAGGGTGATGGTGCGGTTGCCGGCGGGCAGCTTGTAGAGGTAGTTGCACAGCTTCCCGGCCCCGCGGATGGTGCCGCCCACCCCACAGATCACCGGACAGGGAAAGTCGGGCAGGGGGGCGCCGTCCAGCGCCTTTTTCACCTGCTTGCGGATCTTGGCCTGTTCTTTGGGGGAGGGGAGCAGGGTCTCCACACAGCGGTTATACAGGTTCAGGGAGCCCAGGGGGATGGAGGCGGCGTGGCGTATCCTGCCCTGAGAGAAGCAGACCCACTCGGTGGAGCCGCCGCCGATGTCCAGCACCATGCCCTGCTCCCGCTCCTCCATGCCGGAGGTGGCTCCCACATAGTCCAGGATGGCCTCCTCCCGGCCGGAGAGGAGGCGGATCATCAGTCCGGTGCGCTCCTGGAGCTGGAAGACCGCCTCCTCGCTGTTGGTAATGTTGCGCAGAGAGGCGGTGGCGAAGACCGCCCGGTTCTCAATGTGGAGGGCATCCAGGATGGACCGGAAGCGGAGCAGGGCATCTGCGGCCCGGTCGAGGCCCTCCCGGCTCATGGAGCCGTCCTCCCGAACATAGCCGGCCAGGCCGGCCGTCTCCTTGCTTTGAAAAATGCTGTGGATAGCTCCGTCCTCCTCCACCTGATAGACATTCAGGCGGATGGTATTGGAGCCGATGTCGATAATAGCGTACATGCAAGCTCTCCTCTGTGGCTGCGGTCCGCTCGGAAGCGGGACCGGATCATCTGAGTCGTATGATATCAAATGCAGGGGGCTGGGTCCAGAAATAGGATGCAGAATTTTGGTTAAATGTATGTAAAATCACTGGCTGAACAGACAAGACGATGATTTTTGACGGCAGAGTATAGAGATCCCCGGGGAAATGTGGTAAACTTCCTTCATCTGGAGATCTTACAGAGAGGAAGGAACTGAGCATGCTGTCTTTTGTCAACGACTACTCTGAGGGGGCCCACGAGCAGGTGCTCCGGCGGCTGGCGGAGACCAATCGGGAGCAGCATCCCGGATATGGGACCGATCCATACTGCGCCCGGGCAAAGGAGAAGATCCGGCGGGCCTGCGGCTGCCCGGAGGGGGACGTCTTTTTCCTGGTGGGCGGGACCCAGACCAATCAGGCGGTGATCTCCGCCCTGCTGGCCCCCTGGGAGGGGGTGATCGCCCCCGCCACGGGACACATCTGTACCCATGAGGCGGGAGCCATCGAGGCAACCGGGCACAAGGTGCTGGAGCTGCCCCAGCGGGAGGGGAAGCTGTCAGCGGCGGAGCTGCGGACCTATCTGGAGGGCTTTTACGGGGACGAGAACCACGAACACATGGTATTTCCGGGCATGGTGTACCTGTCCTGGCCCACTGAGCTGGGCACCCTCTATACCCGGGCGGAGCTGGGGGAGATCCACAAGGTGTGCCGGCAATACAAGATACCGCTGTACCTGGACGGCGCCCGGATGGGCTATGGGCTGGCCAGCCGGGGGAGCGGCATGACCCTGGCGGACCTGGCGGCCAGCTGCGACGTGTTCTACATCGGGGGGACCAAGGTGGGGGCCCTGTTCGGAGAGGCGGTGGTCTTCCCCCGGCACAACGCCCCCGGGCGCTTTATGACCGCCGTGAAGCAGCGGGGCGCCCTGCTGGCCAAGGGCTGGCTGCTGGGGGTGCAGTTCGACGCCCTGTTCACCGATGGACTCTACCAGAAGCTGGGCAAAAATGCCATCGAGACGGCGGAGCGGCTGAGAGAGGGATTCCGGGAAAAGGGGTTCTCCTTCTATTTGGACACCCCCACCAACCAGATATTCCTGGTGGTGGACCGGGCCCAGCGGGAGGACCTGGCCCGGAAGGCCGCATTCAGCTTCTGGGAGCAGCTGGACGAGGAGCGGACGGTGATCCGCTTCGTCACCAGCTGGGCCACCCGGATGGAGGACGTGGAGGAGTTGATCCGCCGGCTGTGAAGCGGGCTGTTTGAATCATTTGGGAGGAAAAAAGAGATTGTTCTTGTTGGAAATAGACAAAAAGATTGACAAATAAAAGAAAAAGATATATATTATTCTAAAAGGAAGCGGGGGCGATGGTCAGATAACGGAGAGATGTATGAAAAAATCAGTGAGAAATTTCATAAAAATCTATTGGGAAGTTCTGCTTGTAGTGGCTGCTGGAATTGCAGGTGTGATACTTTTAAAAGTAAAAGGTGAAGATTGGCCTGCTGCGTTGAATTTTCCCACAGAGGCAGTAGCGGCTGGCTATTGGATCTTGATACTGGGAATGACGGCATTAGAAGGAATCCTGATTTTCCGTTTTCTGGTGAAAGGGCTGGAATATGTAATATATACTGTTCTGCCGCTATGGCTCTACCTTATGTTTGCCTCGCCAGGAGGACTGCTTTTCCCAAGCCTGATTTGGACATACAGTTTGGTGATCCTGATCGCCCGGCTTGTGATGCTGATAAGGTGCAGGCTAAAAAAACAGGACCGGCAGTTTTCTCATCTGTCATCTATGATATGTATTGATGTGATCAGCACCATAAACATCCTTCGAGAATTTGTATTGTTTGGATAGCGGTAAAAAGCATCGGCCCCATCCATCACGGATGGGGCCGATGCTTTTTATCGGTAGGAATCGGCCAGGGCCTTGAATTTGGGAAGGGCCCGCTGGATCATGTCGGTCTGGACGCAGTAGGCGATGCGCACGTGGCCGGGGGCGCCGAAGCCGGAGCCGGGGACCAGCAGCAGATCGAACTGCTTGGCCCGCTCGCTGAAGGCCATATCGTCGGGCTCCAGGGAGCGGGGGAAGAGGTAGAAGGCGCCGCCGGGCTCCACACAGTGGTAGCCCATCTCCCGCAGGGCGGGGACCAGCAGCTTGGCGTTGCGCTCATAGACCGCCAGATCGGAGGTGAGGTCGCAGCACAGGGAGGTGACCTGCTGGAACAGGCTGGGGGCGTTGACGTAGCCCAGAGACCGTCCGGCGCCTGCCACGGCGGCGTAGACCTCCCGGCTGTCGGTGACGGAGGCGGGGACCAGCACGTAGCCCAGGCGCTCACCAGGGAGGGAGAGGGACTTGCTGAAGGAGTAGCACACGATGGTGTCTGGGTAGAGCTGGGGAATCCAGGGCACCTGGAAGCCGGAGAACACGATCTCCCGGTAGGGCTCGTCGGAGATCAGGTAGATGGGGTGGCCGTAGGCCCGGCTCTTTTCCGTCAGGATGGCGGCCAGCCGCTCCAGCGTCTCCCGGGAGTAGACCACGCCGGAGGGGTTGTTGGGGGAGTTGACCACCACGCCCTTGGTGTGCTCGCTGATGGCGGCCTCAAAGGCGTCAAAGTCGATCTGGAATCCCTCGATCTCCGGGGGAATGAGCACCATCTTGGCCCCAGCGCCCTCGATAAAGACCTTATACTCCGGGAAGTAGGGAGCAAAGACGACGAACTCGTCCCCGGGGCAGGTCAGGCCGTTGAACACACAGCACAGGGAGGCGGCGGCCCCCACGGTAATGTAGAACTGGTCGGCGGTATAGCAGGTGCCGAAGCGGCGGTTGAGGGAGTCGGCGAAGCGCTGGCGGGCCTCCTGGTCCCCCTGGGCGCTGGTGTAACAGTGGATGACCTCCGGCTGCTCCCGAAGGATGCGGACGGCGGTGTCGTTGACCTCCTGGGGGCAGGGGACGCTGGGGTTGCCCAGGGAGAAATCGAAGACATTCTCCGCCCCCACCTGGGCGGCACGTATCTTGCCGTATTCAAAGAGCTCGCGGATGACGGACCGGGCGGTGCCCAGCCCCAACATGCGTTGATTCACCATGAAGATGGCCTCCTGTCCTTTGTCTGATTTGAGCCTATTATAGCACCGGGGCCAAGCCCCGTAAAGCGCATCTTTTCCCGCAGAAGGGAGGAAAAGCGGGCCGGGCCCGCTCTGCCGCACGCGGCGGCGGCGTCAGGAGGCGCCTTGAAAAGTGACCATATCAGATGCCGAGTCAAAACATATAGTAATTTAAAATTGGTATATTGCGATAAGTTTTAAAAATCTGGGGGGAGATCAAGCCGATCCAGTCAGCGTCCCGAAGAAATGGTGCCCATGCGCCGCCGTCGAAAATGCCCAGAAGAACAGGCGTAAAAACGCCGCACTCCCACGGGAGTGCGGCGTTCAAATTCTCACATCTCCTGACGGCCCTCCAGGGCCCGCATCAAGGTGGCGTCGTCGGCGTACTCCAGGTGGCTGCCCACCGGGATGCCGTAGGCCAGACGGGTGATCTTCACCCCAAAGGGGCGCAGCAGCCGGGAGAGGTACATGGCGGTGGCCTCCCCCTCCGTGTCGGGATTGGTGGCCATGATGACCTCCTGGACCCCGCCGGCGGCCACCCGCTCTACCAGGGACTTGATGTGCAGGTCATCCGGCCCCACGTGGTTCATGGGGGAGATCACCCCGTGGAGCACGTGGTAGAGCCCCTGGTACTCCCGGGCCCGCTCCATGGCCACCACGTCCTTCGGGTCGGCCACCACACAGATGACGGAGGCGTCCCGCTTGGGGCTGGCGCAGATGGAGCAGGGGCCGTCCCCCTCCGTCAGATTCTGACACACCGGACAGCAGTGGATGGCGGACTTGGCGGACAGAATGGCCTGGGCAAAGGCGGCGGCGTCCTCCTCTGGGAGGGAGAGGACGTGGAACGCCAGCCGCTGGGCGGATTTGACGCCGACGCCGGGCAGGCGGGCGAACTGCTCCACCAAATTTTCCAGTGCGGGGGGGAAATACTGCATGGGAAAGACCTCCGGAGTCGTAAATAGTACACGGTGTGAACAGGGGGAGATCAGCGCTCCCGCTCCAACACGACGGCAAACAGATAGCTGACACCGGCCGGAAAGCCGGCGGGATAGGGCGTGAGGGAGGTGGTCCGCCACCCGGCCAGGGCCATGTCGTTCATGACCTGCTCCGCCTGCTCCAGGCTGTCAGCGGAGAGGATCTTATACTCTCTCACCGCGCACCCCCTGACACGCGGAGGGCCTGAATGGCGGCGGGGATGTCCTCCGCCCCGTAGACAGCGGAGCCGGCCACCAGCACGTTGGCCCCCGCCTCCACCACCAGGGGGGCGGTCTTGGGGGAGATGCCCCCGTCCACCTCCAGTTCGCAGGCGGGGTTGTACCGCTCGATGAGGGCGCGCACCTGGCGGATGGTGTCCAGCTGGGACTCCATGAAGGCCTGGCCGCCGAAGCCGGGCTCCACCGTCATCACCAGCACCAGGTCCAGCTCCTCCAGATAGGGGAGGATGGCCTCCGCCTTGGTGATGGGCCGCAGGGCCACCGCTTTTTTTACGCCGCACTCCCCCATGACCTTCAGAGCCTGGGCGATGCGGGTGGGGTGGTCGGCCTCCAGGTGGATAGAGAGCAGGTCCGCCCCAGCCTTGGCAAAGGCTTCGATGTACCGCACCGGCTTTTCGATCATCAGATGGACATCCAGGAACATGTCGGTGCACCGGCGGATGGACTGGACCACCGGGACGCCGATGGTGAGATTGGGAACGAAAGCGCCGTCCATCACGTCCACATGGAGGTAGTCGGCATCGGAGACCCGCCGGATATCCCGTTCCAGATTGACAAAATCGGCGGAGAGGATGGAAGGTGAAACTTTTATCATGGTTTTGACCCCGCTTTCCGAAAAAATGAGAGGTTTTGATCAGGGCTGTAGGGGCTGGGCCAGGGGCAGAGGGCCGGTCCGACGCATAGGATGCAGAGCGGAGAGCGGGAGGGCGGAAGCACTCCCCGGAGCCCCGGACCCGAGGCCTGCTCCAGGCTGATCCCACGGCCGCCCGGCGGCCCCGGCCGATCCGGATGGCCCGCCGCTTTTCAGATACCCCCCGCCGGGGGCCCCCCCCCCGGGGGCGGCGGGCGAAAAACAAACACGCCGTGCAGGGCAAGCCTACACAGCGCGAGAAGCACGGGCTTCTCCATGCAACACGGACGCAGGAGTACAACAGCAAAACCGACCTTTACAAGAAAGACCGGAATGTCGTATAATATCCATGCGGTGCGGCCGGATGGCCGTTGTGTAGGTGGTGTCAGCACCTGCGCAGGTTTGCGGGCGTTGGCGCGCCCGCAAACTGCCGCATTTTTGTTTTTCGTGTTGATTATAGCAGGAAACCAGTTCCAATGCAAGAGGCAGGCACACACGCCCTTTTTCGCGCAGAGGACAGAAAGAGAGGAGAGGCGGATGCCTCTCCTCTCTTTCCGCTCAGCCCGACTGGGGCATGGTCACGGTGGCCTTGAACAGGTCCCCGTCCACCGCCAGCTCGAAGGTCCCGCCCTGGAGCTCCGTCAGGCTGCGGGCGATGGACAGCCCCAGCCCGGAGCCCTCGGTGGTCCGGGACTCGTCCCCCCGGACGAAGCGCTCCATCAACCGCTCCGGCGGCACGTTCAGCGGGTCCCGGGAGATGTTCTTGATGGACAGGGTCACCTGCCCCTTCCCCCGGACCAGCTCCAGATAGATGCGTGTCCCCTCCATGGCATATTTGGCACAGTTGCCCAGTAGGTTGTCAATGACCCGCCACAGATGGCGCCCGTCCGCATACACATAGGTCTCCCCCTCCGGCAGACTGGGGACCACTGTGAGCTTCCGGGCCTCCAGCTTCTCCTCGTACTCCCCCAGAGCCTGGTCCACCAGCTGGCACATTCCGATCTTCTCCCGGTTCACCGTCAGCGCGCCTGTGGAGGCCTTGGACGCCTCCACCAGATCCTCTGTGAGCTTTTTCAGCCGCTGGGACTTCCGATCCAGCACCTCGATGTATTCCCGGGCTTTGGGGTTTTCCACCTCCTCCATTTTCAGGAGGTTGACATAATTTATAATAGAGGTGAGAGGAGTCTTCAGATCGTGGGAGACGTTGGTGATGAGCTCCGCCTTGAATCGCTCACTCTTCATCTTCTCCTCCACCGCACCGTTGAGCCCGTCAGCAATGTTGTTGAGCGCCTCGGCGTGGAGCCTGAGATCGTGGGGCATGCGGGTAGTGTCGATCTGGTGGTTCAGGTTGCCGCCCGCGATGGCCTCGCTCCCCTTCCGCAGGCGCTGGAAGCAGACACTCCAGTGGCACAGCCACAGCAGCATCCCAAGATTGATCAGAAACAGAGGGATGGGATTGTCCCACCAGATGCGGCGGGCAAAAAAGCATAGCACCAGATAGGCCAAAAACCCCGCCACGCTTCTCCATATCATGGGGAAGGAGCGGATGGCATCCAGCAGACCGCTCCATATCCAGCTGCATGCCCGGCAAACCAGGGTAGTGCGGGCCAGGACCCCCGCCTTGCAGCGCACCACCAGGGTGCGCAGGACCAGCACGGCCAGCGCCGTCATAGCCGTTACGCACAGAGAGACCACGATGGCGCTCACCTGGTTCTCATAGCTCTCCTGAGACGCATACCCCCAGCCGTACAGGAACTCCATCAGCGGGAAAATCAGAATGAAAAACAGGACCCCCGCCCCGATCAGATACAGGTCAAAATAGATTTTTTCCTGCCAGGTGAGGACGATCCCCTCCACTCCCTCCTTATGGCCGGAGGACCACATGAGAAAGGCAAAGCAGGCAAGGGAGAGCACCAGGCACACACAGGTGGCAGCGATCCTCAGGGGGATCTCTTTCCGGCCCCCTGTGTCGCGGGCATGGAGCTCAGAAAATTCATCCTCTGCCCCGGACAGCTCCTGGGGGACGCCACACTCGATGATATAATAGGCATCTCCGCTCTCCTCCGACCCCTCCGTCACCAGCGCAGGGTCCCCCGCATCGGGGCTGCTGTTCCAGGGCTGGGTCAGGTGCTCCCCTGGACGGAACACAGCGGAGTGGATCTCGGGCACCAGCTGCTCCAGGGACTCCCCCGGCGCCAGATTGGTGGCTAGGACCTTTGTCCCGTCCTGACTGAGCACCCGGTAGCGGAAAGAGGTCTGATCCTGCGCCATTGCTGCTCCGATCCGCTCCGCATCTGTCTCATACCGCACCTGGTCCAGATAGGCCAGTCCAGGATCCTCCAGCGCAGCTCTGGCCGCGAACCACTCGGCCAGCTGGTCCTCCCGTTCCCGGATCAGCTCTTTGAACTCCCAGGTATCCTGCCAGCTGTCTGTCAGCACATAGTCGATCCCCCGCAGCACAGCCATCCCCTGCCAGCACAGGCTGAAGACGGACACCAGAATCAGCAGTGAGGCGATCACCTTGGCCGGCACGCTCTTTCGGACATCGCTCACTCACGCTCCCCCTTTCTCGATCTTATAGCCCAGCCCCCACACTACTTTCAGATAGCGGGGCTCGGCGGGGTCGATCTCGATCTTCTCCCGCAGATGCCGGATGTGGACCGCCACCGTGTTCTCTGAGCCGTAGGCGGGGTCGTTCCATACCTGTTCATAGATTTGGGCAGAGGAAAAGACCTGTCCCGGGTGGGAGAGGAGCAGCTTCAAAATGTTATACTCAATGGGCGTCAGGGACACAGGCGCACCGTCCACCATCACCTGCTTGGACCCGTCGTCCATAGAGATGGGGCCCACGGTGAGCATACCGGGCGCCTTCTCCGCTCCCCCCAGTGCCGTATAGCGGCGCAGCTGGCTCTTCACCCGGGCGATCACCTCCAGGGGATTGAAGGGCTTTGTAATGTAGTCGTCCGCCCCGATGTTCAGTCCCAGGATCTTGTCTGTATCCTCGCTCTTGGCGGTAAGCAGGATAATGGGCACATTGCTCCCCTCCCGCAGCTTGGCCGTGGCCCGGATGCCATCCAGCTCAGGCATCATCACGTCCATCAGGATCAGATGGATCTCGTTTTCCTCCGCCGCCTGGATAGCCTCCCGGCCGTTATATGCCGCGATGGTGCGGTACCCCTCGCTGGTCAGGTAGATATCCAGTGCGGAGACGATGTCCCGGTCATCGTCACAAATCAGTATCGTGTACATACTCTCTCCCCCAGAAGCTTCATTTCCGGCCGGCTCAGCAGGTCCGGCCCGACTGTACTATAAGGATAGCATAGACAGTTTAAGTTGCAAGACCGAAAATCTTAAGAACTGATAAAATTGTGGGGCCATCCCTGTGCTTTCTTCCACTCCTCCGCCGGCAAGGTCCCCTTCCAATGCGGGCTTCCTAACCGGTTTTTTAAATTTATCCTATTTCCTCCAAAAACACACCAACAAACCTCATAAGAAAAGGGCTTTTTTCCTCCGCTTTTTTGTTTTGAGCGAATAAATTCAATTATTTTCCATCATACTCTTGAAAGTGACAGAATAAAAGTGTAACATACAAGAAAGGTCGATTTTTCTTCCTCAGCCCACTATCGCATCATGTTGCGTAAGAAAAAGGAGTGTCCTACTATGAAGAAGACCCCGGAGACAATTGAGAAGGCGGCTGAGCCTGTCGCTGAGAAGGCGGCCGAGACCGTAGTGGAACAGGCTTCCAAGCCTGTGACAGAAAAGGCCGCTGAGACCGTCGCCAAGCCCAAGGCCGCCAAGGCTAAAAAGCAGCCCGCTGCCAAGGCCGCACCCCAGAAGACGGAGGATATCTTTGTCCAGTTTGGCAGCGGAGAGTGGAACGTCTCTGAGTTAGCCGAACGCGCTAAGGCGGCCTATCTGGCTGAGGGCCACCGCGCCGCCTCCATCAAGAAGCTCTGCCTGTATGTCAAGCCGGAGGATGGCAAGGCCTACTATGTGGTCAATGACAAGGCCGCCGGCAACATCGAGCTGTGACCCCCTTTCCTGCCTGAAAAGCGGAAAAGCCCTCCGGTCTGGAGGGCTTTTGTCATTAGAAAACGCCGCAGCTCACGCTGCGGCGTTTTTGATGCCTTAATAGAACTTCTTGCGATTCTTGCGGGCAGCCTCGGACTTCTTGCGGCGCTTAACGCTGGGGCTCTCGTAGTGCTCACGCTTCCGGACCTCAGCCAGCACGCCAGACTTGGCACAGCTGCGCTTAAAGCGCTTCAGCGCGCTCTCCAAAGACTCGTTTTCTCTTACACGGACTTCCGACATTTATATTTCCCTCCCTCCGGCGCGGCGGGGCGTCCCCTGCCGCGAAAGGGCCATTCATATGGCTTTAACAGATTCATTATATTAGACTTTTTCCTTCTTGTCAAGCTCCAGTTTCCCGAGAAAATTTGAACATTTTATGAAAACCCGCTCCGCCCGGATGGGTCTCACGCCTTGGGCTTGAAGATCAGGTTCACCAGGCGGCCCTTGACCACGATGGACTTGACTAAGTCCATCCCCTCCGCCATGCGTGCGATCTTGGGCTCCGCCAGGGCGGAGGCCACTACAGCCGCCTCGTCGCTGTCCGTGGGGACCACGATGTTGGCCCGGACCTTGCCGCCCACCTGGACTGCCATCTGCACAGTGGCGGCCACGGTCTTGCTCTCGTCATACTCAGGCCATGCCTGGAGGCATACCTGCCCGCCGTAGCCGGCCATCTCCCACAGCTCCTCACACATGTGGGGAGCGAAGGGGGAGAGCATCAGCAGCAGGGCCTTCATATCGCCCCGGCTGGCTCCGTGGGCATAGAAGTCGTTAACCAGGGACATCAGGGCGGCAATGGCGGTATTGAACTTCATGGCCTCGATATCCTCAGACACCTTTTTGATGGCCTTGTGGACAGCGGCCTCGTTGGCCTTGGAGTACTCCTCGCCGGTGTGCTCCTGCTCGGTGGCCAGGTTCCACACCCGGTCCAGGAAGCGCTTGCAGCCACGGACGGAGTCGTCGGACCAAACCGCTGTCTTTTCAAAGTCGCCGATGAACATGATATACAGGCGCATGGTGTCCGCGCCGTAATCCCGGATCACGTCGTCGGGGTTGACCACGTTGCCCAGAGACTTGGACATCTTGACAGAGGGACGCAGGGCCTGATTGCCGTACTTTTCAATGAGTGCCTGCTTCTCCTCCTCGGTCTCCACATTGCCCACATAATGGGGGTTCTTGCCCAGGATCATGCCGTGGCTGGTGCGCTTGGCATAGGGTTCAGCACAGGGGATGACCCCTATGTCATGGAGAAAATTGTTCCAGAACCGGGAGTAGAGCAGATGGAGGGTGGTATGCTCCATACCGCCGTTGTACCAGTCCACCTGTCCCCAGTACTCCAGGGCCTCCTTGGACGCCAGAGCCTTGTCGTTGTGGGGATCCATATACCGCAGGAAGTACCAGCTGGAGCCGGCCCACTGGGGCATGGTGTCGGTCTCGCGCTTGGCCGGGCCGCCGCAGCAGGGGCAGGTGGTGTTTACCCAGTCGGTCATCTTGGAGATGGGGGATTCGCCGTCGTCAGTGGGCTCGTAGCTCTCCACCTCGGGCAGGAGCAGGGGCAGCTGATCCTCAGGCACAGGCTGCCAGCCGCACTTGTCGCACCAGATCATGGGGATGGGCTCGCCCCAGTAGCGCTGGCGGGAGAACACCCAGTCCCGCAGCTTATAATTCACCTTGGCCTCGCCGATGCCCTTTTCCTCCAGCCACTTGGTGATAACAGGAATGGCTTCCTTCACCGTCAGGCCGTTGAGGAAGTCGGAGTTGACCATGATGCCGGTGTCGTCCTTGGCGGTGAAGGCGGCCTTCTGCACGTCCTCGCCGCCGGATACCACCTCGATGATCTCACAGCCGAACTTCCTGGCAAACTCCCAGTCGCGGTCGTCGTGGGCAGGAACGGCCATGATGGCGCCGGTGCCGTAGGTGGGCAGGACGTAGTCGGAGATGAAGATGGGGATCTCCTTGCCGTTGACCGGGTTGACACCCCGGACGCCGTCCAGCTCCACGCCGGTCTTTTCCTTATTCAGCTCGGTGCGCTCCAGGTCAGACTTGGAGGCCGCCGCCTTCTGATAGGAGACGACCGCATCTGCATTCTTCAGCCTGCCGCTCTCCAGCCAGCCCCGCACCAGGGCGTGCTCCGGGGAGAGGACCATGTAAGTCGCACCAAACAGGGTGTCGGGCCGGGTAGTAAAGACCTTGATGTCCTCGCCGGTAGTGGCCTTGAATACCACCTCGGCGCCGGTGGAGCGGCCGATCCAGTTGCGCTGCTGGGTCTTGACCCGGTCGATAAAGTCCACAGTGTCCAGACCGTCGATGAGCTTCTGGGCGTACTCTGTGATCTTCAGCATCCACTGGCTCTTTTCCTTGCGGATGACGGGGGCGCCGCAGCGCTCACACACGCCCTCTACCACCTCCTCATTGGCCAGCACACACTTACAGGAGGTGCACCAGTTCACAGGCATGGTGGTCTTATAGGCCAGACCGTGCTTATATAACTGAAGGAAAATCCACTGGGTCCACTTGTAGTAACCGGGGTCGGTGGTGTCCACCACCCGGTCCCAGTCGAAGGAGTAGCCCAGCATATGGAGCTGGCGGGTAAAGTTAGCGATGTTGTCCTTGGTCACCTTAGCGGGATGGACGTGATTCTTGATGGCGAAGTTCTCAGTAGGCAGGCCGAAGGCGTCGTAGCCGATGGGGAACAGCACATTATAGCCGTCCATCCGCTTCTTCCGGGCGATCACGTCCATGGCGGTGTAGGGCCTGGGATGGCCCACATGCAGGCCGGCGGCGGAGGGGTAGGGGAACTCTACCAGGCCGTAGAACTTGGGCTTGGAGGTGTCGCCGTTCTGGCAGGCGAAGGTCTTTTCCTCCTTCCACCTGCTCTGCCACTTCTTTTCGATGGCTGTGAAATCGTACTTCAAATCAATCACACTTTCCTGTATTTCTGCGCCGGAGTGAACCCTCCGGCAGGCATACGCATAAATTCCGTAATATTATATCCGAAAATTTCGATGATTGCAAGGGCCGCTCCCCCCTTTTTCCGCGTCCGTCTCCCGGAAGAGATGATAAAAAAATTCTCATCTCTCTTTCAAAAAATCTTAATCTTCTCTTTATTGCCTCTTAGAATCCATCCTGTATCCTGAATGCACACAGACAGGAAGGGAGAAAACATCATGGGAAACACCACAGAGGCGCGCACCATCTACATCCTTTTGACCCGCTCCGGGACCTGGTTTTCCCGTCTGATCCATCTGGCCACTGCGGATTCCTATACCCATGCATCCATTGGACTGGACGGCCCCATAGGTCCCTTTTACAGCTTTGCCCGGAAATACTCCCACTTTGCCCTCCCGGCCGGGCTGGTGGAGGAACAAATCGGTCCGGAGCTCCGGACCAAGAGGCAGCAGGTCCCCTGCTGCCTCTATGAGCTGTCCGTCTCCCCAGAGATATACGCCAGCCTCCGCCGGCAGATCAGTGCTATGTACGCCCAGCGGCAGCGATACCACTACAATCTGCTGGGTGCCCTCTCCTGCTTCTTCAACCTCCCGCTGGACCGGCGTGACCACTACTTCTGCTCCCAGTTCGTGGCCGGCCTCCTGCGGGACAGCGGGGCGCTGGAACTCTCCAAGCCGCCGGCCCTGGTCCGTCCTGCCGACTTCTGTCAGATCCATCAGCTCCGGACGGTCCACCAGGGGGACATGGGGGGCCTGCCCGCCCTCGCTCTGGCGTAGCGCCCCCATCTCCCATTCGATCAGAGGACCAACTTCCCGGTGGTTTTCTTTCTTACTCCGAAGAGGCCGGTGCGCAAGCGCACCGGCCTCTTTGTCTGTTTTATCGTTCTCTCTTATTCCGGCTTCAGGACCTGGCTCAGATCCTCCTCCTGGGCATCGCCCCACAGGCGCTCCAGGTCATAGAATTTCCGGGCCTCGTCCATGAAGATATGGACCACCACGGAGGAGAAATCCATCAGCACCCAGGTGCCGCCCCGGTGGCCCTCAATGTGGTGGACCCGCTCTCCGTTCCGCTCCATCGCCTCTTCGCAGACGTCAGACAGGGCCTTGATCTGGGTGGTGGAGGAGGCAGTACAGATGACGAAGTAGTCCGCCAGGGTGGTCAGCTCCTCCGTCTTCAGCACCTTGATCTCCATGCCCTTCTTACTGTCCAGGGCTTTGGCTAACACGATCGCACTCTCTCGGGATGTCATGGGCAAAATTCCTTTCCTTTTTGTATTCTGTATCAGGCATCACGCCACATCAGGCAGCAGCCACTCCGGGGGCAGATCGCTGCCGCCGCTCTCCCCCTCTGTGCCGGGCTGGGAGGGTTCGGACTGTGACGCACCCCCGTTCCCGCCGCCAGGGTCCTGCTCCGGCTGGGAGGCTCCAGTTCCCTCCCCCTGGCCGGGCCCTTCAGGCTGCACAGCCCCGGGGTCATCCGTATCGGGAGTCTCTCCCTCCGGCCCTTGCGTGCCGGGCTCCCCAGTCTCCGAGCCGGTGCTGCCGGGTTCCCCGGTTCCGGTCTCCGTGCCCTCCGGGGGCGTGGTGCCGGGGGTCTCCGTCCCGGCGTCCGTCTCCCCTGGCTGTTCTGTCTCAGGCTCCTCTGTCTCCTGGGTAGTCTGTGTCCCCGAGGAGGAGCTGGAGGACCCGGCGTAAGCCATGCTGGAGTCCAGCAGGGTGCCGGTGGTGACCCCGTATCCCCCGCCGCTCTTTTTGTACATCAGCTGGAGGTCGCTGGACTGGATCTGGTCCACATAGGGGTTCATGCCGCTGTTGAGGATCTCCAGCAGCTCCTTCTCCACCGGCAGCACCAGTGAGGCCCTGTCATACATGACCCCGGTATAGGGCATAGTGGAAAATTTCACATCGCTCTCCGGGTCCATGCCGATAGCCAGCTGTGCGAAGGCCAGGATATTGCCCACTGTCAGGTCGGTGGTCACGTTGTTCAGGAACACCTGGGCCAGTGCCGGGGCCTTCAGCAGGGTTGCTGGCTGGAGGCACTTGTCCAGTACGGCGGAGAGGAAGTCCTGCTGGATCTGGATACGTCCCACATCGCCCGGAGAGGGCTCCCCGTTGTTCTTCCGCCAGCGGATGACCTCCATGGCGTCCTCCCCGCTCAGCTTCCGGTAGCCAGCCTCCTGGTGGATATGCAGGTCCTGATAGGGATCGTCGTAGTTCATATCAAATGGGACGTCAAAGTACACTCCGCCCAAGGCGTCCACCAGCTCGCCGATGGCCTCCCACTCCACCATCACATAGAAGTCGGGGTAGATGCCGGTCAGGCGGCTCACCTCCTGCTTCAGGGCAGTCATGCCGTTCTCCACCCGCTGGGCCTCCGGCAGGTCGGAGGAGCCCCGGTTGCGGTTGTACACCACGTTGATCCGCTTCAGCGAACCGCCCTTGGCGCTGGTGTTGATCATAGTGTCCCGTGGCAGGCTGATGGCGTTCAGGCTCTTGTTGTTGGTGTCGAACGTAAAGAGGAGGATGGTGTCCGTCAGGCCGCTGGCCACGTCCCGCCCCACCACCAGGAAGGTGTAGTAGCCCTCCTTCCGTCCGCTCTTGGCCACATTGGGCAGCTCTGCCCCCGTGAACTGGATGTCCTCTCCCTCCCCGGGCTGCTGGGTGGTGTCCGGGCCGGCCGTCGGCGGGTCAGGCACCTTGGGCACCCGTATCCAGGCGCTCATCACCGCCCAGACCGCGATGATGGCGATGGCCAGGACCACCGCCGCCTGGAGCAGGCGGTGCCGGATGCGCTGTCCCCGGGTCATCCCGGCGATCCACTCCCGGCGCTGCTGCCGCCACTGTTGAAACTTCTCTCCCAGGGAGCGCCGCTCCCGATGCTGCTCTCTGCGTCCTCTGTTCTCAGTGCTCATCTGCTCGTTCCTCTTGTCATTCCTCTGTTTTTGTCCCGTGCTCTCTCAGCCAGTCCCGGGCCCGGAGGGTATTGGTGTGGATGGGGAGCCGGCGGTCCCACATCTCCTGGATGGTGGTCTCCACCCCCAGCAGCAGGGCCCGGTCCAGGTCCTCATACGCCAGCCGGCGCAACTCCTCCACCCCCTCGAAGTCCCGGTTGGGCTCGATGTAATCGGCGATATAGATGATCTTTTCCAGCAGGGTCATGTCCGCCTTGGCCGTGGTATGCCAGAAGATGGCCTGGTACACCTCATCAGGTTCCCCAAAAATGTCCCGAGCGATACAGGCCCCCGTCTTGGCGTGGAGCAGCTTCACCGCCTGCTGTTCCAGCTCATCCAGCTCCACCCCGTACTGCCGGCACAGGCGGAGCTGGTCGTCCAGTTCCAGATACTTGGTGCAGTCGTGGAGGATAGCGGCCCGGCGGGCCATCCCCTCGTCCCCGCCCCACCGCTCGGCCAGGCGCACCGCCTCCTCCTCCACGCCCATAACATGTGGGACCCGCTTGGCCCGGATCATGGAGTAGGAACAGGCCCGCAGCTCCGGAAGCTCCAGCCGCTTCAGGTCCGCGTGGGTGCCGTACAGCCGGTTCATCAGGATATAGCCGTACACCTGGGGGAGCAGATACTCCTGTCCCTCCCCCCGGGCCAGCAGCTCCCGCAACCGGGTAGAGGACACATCCACCAGTCCCGGCAGGGTGATGGTGACGATCTGGGCCTGATACTTCTGGGAGAGGAACTCCCTCTGGGGGGCGAACAGCTCCTCTCCGTCCTGCTCTGTTCTGCCAAAGGCGCAGATCCCCGCCAGCTGGGTGATGACCTCCGGGTCGTGCCACAGGTGGAGGGTGAGGAACATGTCTGTCCCCATAAGCAACCACAGCTGGGCGTCCGGGTACTGAGCCCGGATGGCCCGGAGGGTATCGGCGGTATAGCTCTTGCCCTCCCGGTCCAGCTCCATGCGGGATACCTCCGCCACCTTCGGCATGGATAGGGCGTCCGCCATCCGCTCGGTCATGGCCAGACGGTGGGCGCCCTCCGGCGTCCCCTCCGGCAGGGCCTTGTGGGGCGGGACCGCCGCCGGGATCAGGATCAGCTTGTCCAGCTCCAGCACCTTGACCGCCGTCCGGGCCGCCTCCAGATGCCCCAGGTGGGGTGGGTTGAAGGTCCCTCCATAGATCCCAATTTTCATACAGACACCCTTCCTTTCCAAGTTCACCGCTCCCCCGGCTCTGAGCTGGACGGGAGAGCGGATGCCAGATCCCGCCACAGCTGTTCTCCGTCCAGAATGCGCCAGTTTAAGCGCTCCCCGCTGTCATAGGCGAAGGCGCCCTCCGGTCCGGCGATCAGATACCAGCTGCCCCCCCGGTAGCTGAAGCCCAGCTCTAAGGGGTACCTATCCAGTTGGTAGGCGCCCACCTTCCCGCCATAGACCCGCCGGCAGCGCGCAATCCGCTCTGTCACAGCTTCCCGGTCTGCCCGGTCCGTCAGGTCTACCCTCGCCTGTCCGTCCCACAGGGTCACACAGTACAGCTCTCCCTCCATCATGGAGCGGGGAAAGAAGCACCAGAGCAGTCCCCCCACCGCAGCCAGAAGCAGGAGGGCGGTCAGGGCCGCACGCCATTTTCTCCGTTTCAAGAGACAAGCCTCCTCTCAGCCCTTCTTCCGCTTCACTCCTTCTTGCTGCCGCTCCTCAGAGACAATTCTGTTTTTTATGGCTCCCTCTGGGGTACGCTTTCTCTCTTCTTTCCCTCCACCAGCACGATCTTGTCCTTTTTGTCCTTCCGGTGGCTCTGGCGGTAGAGAACAAATTTGGTCCCGATCACCTGGACCACCTCGCTTCTGGTCAGGGGGGCCAGCGCCTCCGCCGCCTCCCGGGCCGACATCAGGGCGTTTTCCAGCACCCTGCCCTTGATCAGCTCCCGGGCCTCCAGGGCATCGTTGGCCTGCTTGACCAAATTGTCACCGATGCCCTCCTTGCCCACGATCAGGATGGTGTCGATCCCGTTGGCCAGACCGCGCAGCTGGGCGCGCTGTTTGCTTGTCAAATCCATCGTCCTCACAAACTCCATTCCGCTCCGTCCGCCTCCCGGCGGACATCCGCTCTATTCCGTTGCTCGTCCTCTCCAAATGGGACCCGCTCCGCTGGGCTCCCATTTGGGGCCGGCCCTGCCGGCCTGTCCTCTCGATCCATTCCGCTCCGTCCGCCTCCCGGCGGACATCCGCTCTATTTCGTTGCTCGTCCTCTCCAAATAGGACCCGCTCCGCTGGGCTCCCATTTGGGGCCGGGCGTCAGCTTTTCTCCAGATACTCCCTCAGCTTCACCTGAAACGCCTCCAGAGCCTTTCCCCGGTGGGAGATGGCGTTCTTCTCCTCCGCCGTCAGCTGAGCAAAGGTTTTTTTCAGCGGCGGCACAAAAAACACCGGGTCATAGCCGAAGCCTCCCTCCCCCATGGGGGTGAAGGCCACGGTGCCCTCACATTCTCCTCTGGCAGAGAGCACGTCTCCGTTGGGGAAACAGCAGGTGATCACCGATACAAAGCGGCAGGTCCGGGGCATCTGGCCCCGCATGTTCTCCAGCAGCAGGCGCACCCGTCCCGGGTCGTCCAGCCCAGGCCCTCCGTACCGGGCGGAGTACACCCCCGGCGCGCCGTTGAGGGCGTCCACGCACAGCCCGGAGTCGTCGGCGATGGCAGGCAGACCGCTGGCCTCCATGACCGCCCTGGCCTTCAGCAGGGAATTCTCTTCAAAGGTGGTGCCGGTCTCCTCCACCTCCACATCCACCCCCGCCTCAGCCTCAGAGCAGACCTCCACGCCCAGATGGGACAGGATATCGTTCATTTCCGCCAGCTTTTTCTTGTTTTTACTTGCTAGTACCAGCTTCATAGTTACCACTCCCACGGGTCCTTGCCCTTTCGTTTGTTCCACTTTTTATCCTCTTTTTGCTCCGCCTTCTGCTCCTGCCAGTTCTCCCGGTTTTTTTCTATATCAGACCTGATCTGATCCAGCTTCTTTTTCAGCTTCTGTCCGGTGGTCTCGATCTCCGGCACAGGGACAATAATCCGGCGGCAGTCGGGACAGTAGAAGGCCTCTGCCTGCTCGATCCTCCACACAGGATTTTTGCTCAGAATGACCTTTTCCTGGGGCGCGTCTATCTCCTCAGAGTTCTCCTGCCAATAGACCGCACACCGGCCAGCGGGAATGCCGCCGGCCTTCATTTCCTTCCCACAGTACGGACAGTCCATGCCTCCGCCTCCTCAGGTTTGGAGTTACCCCTCCAGCACAGCCCGCTGGACCGTCTGAAGCCGTCGGATACCCTTCTCGCACAGCTCCACCAGCTGACGCTGCTCATCCAGCGTAAAAGGCCGCTCCTCGCCGGTGCCCTGGATCTCGATGAGGCGGCCCTGGTCGTCCATGACGCAGTTCAGGTCCACCATGGCGGCGGAGTCCTCCTCATAGCACAGATCCAGCAGGGGCACATCGTCCACGATGCCGGCGGACACGGCGGCCACATAGCCGCTGACCGGATACTCCGCCAGCTGGCCTGCTTCCATCATCTTTCGGAAGGCCAGCATCATGGCCACAAAGCCGCCGGTGATGGAGGCGGTACGGGTCCCTCCATCCCCCTGGAGCACATCACAGTCGATGGTGATGTTCCAGGGTCCCAGCTTCTTCATGTCCACCACAGAGCGCAGAGCACGGCCGATGAGCCGCTGGATCTCGGCGGAGCGGCCGTTCAGCTTCAGCTTGGAGATGTCCCGGCGGGACCGCTCCCGGTTGGCCCGGGGGAGCATGGAGTACTCGGCGGTGACCCACCCCTCCCCCTCGGGCACGTGGCGGGGCGGCCGGTCCTCCACGCTGGCGGTGCACAGCACATGGGTGTTTCCGCACCGGATCAGGCAGGAGCCCTCGGCAAACTTGTTGATATGGGGGATGATCTCCACAGTTCGGAGCTCATCGTTTTTTCTTCCGTCAATACGCGGCATCGTCTTGTCCTCTCCTGTTCTCTGAGTGGCCCGCTGAGGGCCCCTCTGTTTTATGCGGTCTTTACTGAATGCCTCCCATGCTCATGAAAAATGATTCGGTGATGTCCTGCCCCTCTCCGTCGTACAGGGTGATCTGCTCCACGGAGGCAAGTCCGGTGGGGATACGGCTGTCCACCCCGGTGTGGATGAAAAAGACCTCTTTCCGGGGCAGCTTCAGCTCATATTCATAGCCCCTGTCCAGTGTGATTTGGACCCTGTCGATCTCTCCGAAGGTGTTCCGTCCCTGAAAAAGCAGCTGCTTTCCGCCGTTCTCCTCGATCACACCGCACCGAAAGGGGGCGTTTCCGGAAGAGGTGTGGGCGATCCGATATCTGCCGGTGATGCTCCGCTCCAGCAGAGCGTAGCCCAGCTTCTCCCCCACCTCCATGGGGACATAGGTCCGCTCTCCCAGGGTGACCGGCTCATACAGCCGGGGCTGATAGCCATGGACCGCGTCTATCCCCCGGTTCAGCCAGTTCTTCAAAGAGCCCTCCAGCCCGTCCATTCCAGGATCGATGGGGTAGGAGAGGCGGTCGTTGATCCAAAAGCCCCCCGCCGCCAATGCGGCGGCACAGAGCACGCCCAGAAATATCTTCCCGATACGCTTCACGGCAGGCCCTCCCTCCGTATTCCCCTCCCGTTCCGGGAGACGTCATTTTATTTTACCATATCGCTGAGGAAAAATGTTGAAATAGATATGAATATGACTCTTAATTTTTCTTAACTCTGAGGCGGCAGCTACCCCGCCGGTGACATGGTGTTACAACGGCGAGCGCCAGGACGGCCGGCTCCCAATTCCTAATCCCTAACTCAAATGAGCGCCTGCGCAAACTCCAGCGCGTCAAAGGGTCTGAGGTCGTCGATCCCCTCGCCTACCCCGGCGTACTTCACAGGCACGCCCAGCTCCCGGGCGATGGCGATGGCGATGCCCCCCTTGGCGGTGCCGTCCAGCTTGGTGAGGACGATGCCGGTGATGCCGGCGGCCTCCCGGAACTGCTTGGCCTGGATCAGTCCGTTCTGCCCTGTGGTGGCGTCCAGCACCAGCAGGGTCTCCTTGACGCAGCCCGGCAGCTCCCGGTCGATGACCCGGGAGATCTTGTTCAGCTCGTTCATCAGGTTCTGTTTGTTGTGCAGCCGCCCGGCGGTATCCACCAGCACCACGTCTGTGTTCCGGGCCTTGGCGGCGGAGGCAGCGTCAAAGACCACAGCCGCCGGGTCCGCGCCCTCGTGCTGCCTGATGATCTCCAGGCCGGAGCGGTCCGCCCAGATGGTCAGCTGCTCTGCGGCGGCGGCCCTGAATGTGTCGGCGGCGCACAGCAGCACCTTTTTCCGCTCCTTCTTCAGCTGTGCCCCGATCTTGCCGATGGTGGTGGTCTTGCCCACCCCGTTCACCCCGATGAACAGTACCACCGAAGGCTTGGTGGACAGGTCCAGGGCTGGGTCGCCCACCTGCATGGCGTCGGCGATACACCGGCACATGCAGGTCCGGGCCTCCTCCACCGTCTTGATGCGCTCCTCCCGCACCCGGCGGCGCAGTTCCTCCACCAGCTCCAGGGTGGTGTCCATGCCGGTGTCCGCCAGGATCAGGGACTCCTCCAGCTCATCGTAAAAGTCGTCGGTCAGCTCCGAACCGAAGCTGGCAAAAATATTGATCTTTTTCAGCTTGTCAAAAAAGCCCATACGTTTGATCCTTTCTTAAAACAATCTGGTATTCTTCTTTCCGCAGAAGGGGCACTTGGGGCTGTCCAGCTCATAGCTCCTGCCGCAGCTGGGACACTCCATCCGGGCGATGCCGCTGCCCTCCGGGTCCTCCAGCTCAGACCACTCTCCCCGGAAAAATTCCAGCTTCCCGCAGTCTGAACAGCACAGGATATCCACATCCAGCGCCCCGGTCAGCAGGTTGTCCAGATCTCCCAGGACCCACCCTGTCTTTCCCAGCTGGAGAAATTCCCGCCGCAGCAGCTCCATCGTCCCGCCGCAGCGCAGGCATCTCAGGGTCCTCCGGCTCATGTCCCGCTCCCTTCCAGTCGGTCCCGGCCGATATAGGTCTCCTCCGTCGAGTACAGCCGGTCTCCAATGGAGGTCAGCTTGCGGACCTCCTGCTCCCGGCCGTCCAGGATGACTCGGACCCGGATTCCGTTCCAGCTGTCGGAGGTAGTGGCGAAGCAGTACAGCGTCTCCTCCGGCGCCACCGGCTTGCTGTTCTCCGGGGTGCGGGCCCGCAGGACCAGGCACACCTCACTGTCCTCCTCCGTCTCTTCGGAGGCGGTCAGCCCGCCCTCCAGCAGGGAACGGTCCTGGTCCGGCAGATAGAGCAGATACTCGTCGGTGTCCTGGCGGTAGAGCCAGAAGACAATCCCTTCTGTCTCCGGGGTCTGCTCCAGTTCTCCGGCCGCCTGCTCCATCCACTGGGCGATGTCCGGCGCGGACAGGTCGATCTCTCCCGGCTCCCGCAGAGTGTAGCGCACCGCCTCCCCCCGCTCGTTGTACATCTGGTACCAGGTCCCTGTCTCTTCGGGACCTTCGTCCTGGGGGATAACATATCCCAGCCCCGCAAATACCAGCTTCACCCCCGCAAAAAGGACCGCAATCAGCAGGATCAGCCCCACAATGGGCAGCCACCCGCCCTTTTCCTTCTCCTTCAAATGTGTCCTCCCCGGTTCTATGCCGTAAAATATCTGTTCTCCGCCCAGCGGGCAGTATTGGGGTCGATATAGGCCCAGTGATCCAGAAAATCGTCCTCATTCAGGGGGAGGAATGAGATCTCACCGGATCTTCAGCTCTTTCTCCACGTCGTTGAGATTGATCGTCAGCATACGGCTCACGCCCTGCTCCTGCATGGTGACGCCGTAGAGGACGTCGGCCTCCTCCATAGTGCCGCGCCGGTGGGTGATGACGATAAACTGGGTCTTGTCCGCCATGGAACGCATGTAATGGGCGAACCGGGCCACATTGTTGTCATCCAGGGCGGCCTCGATCTCGTCCATCACCACGAAGGGGGTGGGCCGGACCTTCAAAATGGCGAAATACAGGGCGATGGCCACGAATGCCTTTTCCCCGCCGGAGAGCAGGGTGATGATCTTCAGCGCCTTGCCCGGGGGTTGCACTTTGATCTCGATGCCGCAGTTGAGGATGTCCTCCGGGTCCTCCAGCTCCAGCGTGGCCTTGCCGCCCCCGAAGAGCTCTGTGAAGGTCTGCCCGAATGCCTGGTCGATGGTCTGGAACTCCCGGGCGAAGATGGTCTTCATCTCCCCGGTGATGTCCGCGATGATCTCCTCCAGCTCCCCCTTGGCCCGCTGGACATCGTCTCTCTGGTCGGTGAGGTAGGTGTATCGTTCGTTGACCCGCTGATACTCCTCGATGGCCCCCAAATTTATGGAGCCCAGGCTGGAGATGGCCCGCTTCAGCTCCCCGATGCGCCGGCTGGCCTTGGGCACCGACTCGATCTCCACCCGGTGCTGCTTGGCCGCCTCGTGGGACAGCTCGTAGGTCTCCCACAGCTTGTCCAAAAGCTGCTTCTCCTCCATGGCGGCAGCCACCTTCCGCTGCTCCAGTATGGAGACCTCCCGCTCCATGGCCAGCAGCTCGTCGTTCTTGGCCCTGCTGTCCTTATCTGCCTGGTTGCGCTGTCCCTCCAGGGCCAGCTTTTCGTCGCCCAGGGCGCGGATCTCCTCGCTGCGGACCTGATTCTCCGCCCGCAACTCCTGGAGGCGTGCTGTCTTCTCCCCGATCTCCTGGGTGAACTGGCGGTTCTTCTCCTCATACTGGCCGATGAGGGCCTGGTTCTGCTCCCGGTCCCCCGCCATGTCGTCCCGCAGGCTCTTCAGCTCACCCAGGCTCTTGGCCGTGGTCTCCTGCTCCGCCTCCAGGGCGGCCAGGGAGGCGGTGAGCTCGGACAGCTCCCGGGTGATGCGGGCGGACCGGTCCTGGAGATCCGTCTGGCCTCTGACCTTTCCCTCCGCCTCGCTCTTCAGGGCAGCGGCGGCCCCCTCCAGCTCCTGGATGCGGCTCCTGGCCCCCCGGGTGTCCGACTCGATCTGGGCAGAGCGGCTCTTCAGCTGCTCCAGCTCCTCCCGCTGGGACGACGACTGGCGCTCCAGGTCGGCCACCACGCTGTCGCAGTGGGCCGCCTCGCCCTCAGCCTTCAGGATGGCGTCCTCCCACTCCCGCAGCTGGCTCTGGGCCGTCTCCATCTCATAGCCGGCGGCGGCGGCCTCCCGGTCCGCCTCCTCCAGCGCCTTGGCGGCCTGGGCCAGCTGCTCCCGCAGGCCCCGGCCCTGTTCGTTCAGCCGCTCCAGCTCGTTGGCACGGCTCAGGATGCCGGCACTGCGGCTGGCGGAGCCGCCGGTCATGGAGCCGCCGGGGTTCAGCACCTGCCCGTCCAGGGTGACGATGCGGAACTTATAGCCGTATTTCCGGGCCGCTGCGATGGCGTGGTCCAGGTCCTCCATCACCGCCACCCGGCCCAGCAGGTTGGAAAACACGTTCCGGTACTGGGGCTGGAAGGAGATCAGCTGATCTCCCACCCCCACGAAGCCGGGCTCCCGCCGGAGGGCCTGTCCCTCCCTCAGCTCCCCCGGCCGGATGGAGCTGAGGGGCAGAATGGTGGCCCGGCCTGCGTCTCGGCGCTTCAGATACTGGATGACGGCCTTGCCGTCCTCCTCCCGGTCCACCACCAGGTTCTGCATGGCGCCCCCCAGCGCGGTCTCAATGGCCACGGTGTACTCCTCCGGCACCTTCAGCAGGTCGGCCACCGGACCGTGGATATGCTGGAGGCTTCCCCGCTGGGCCTCCCCCATCACCAGCTTGACCGCCTTGGAGTAGCCCTCGTGGAGCTTCTCCATCTCGGTGAGCATCTTCACCCGGGATGACAGGGCATTCTCGTCCATCTGGAGCTTCATATGGCGCTCCCGGGCCTGCTCCGCCTTTTTCCGGCGTGACTCCAGGCGCAGGGCGTAGCCGCTGATGACGTTCTGCACCGCGTCCCGCTCCTCCACCGCCTTGGCCAGGGCCTTCCGGGCCTGACGCTGGGCGGCGCGCCCCTCCTCCAGCCGGCTGTCCAGCTCCCGCAGCTCCTGGCGCACCGTCTCGTCCCGGTCCAGCACCTCCTGAGCGGCAGCCGCCAGGGCGGAGAGCAGGGCCTTGGCCTCGGCGGCGGTGGCCGTCTCCATGGCCTCCTTCTGCCGCAGTTCCTCCAGCTCCCGTGCCAGGGTCCCGGCAGACTGGGCCGCCTCCTGGGCCTGCTCGCTCTTGCCCCGCAGCTCCTCCCGCATCCGAGTCAGCTTGTCCTCGATTTCGGCCAGCCGCTCCTGCCGCTGGCCGATCTGGCCCGCCAGGCTGTCCGCCCGGCCTTCCTGCTGGTCCAGGTCCGCCCGGATGCGCTGAGCGTTGTCCAGGTTGTTCTGCACATTGTTCTTCAGCACCGCGATAGCGCTCTCCAGCTCCGCCGCAGCGGCCTCCCGGCTCTGGCTCTCAAAGCGCAGCCGGTCCGCCTCCACGTCCTTCTCCCGCATCTGGGCGGAGAGGGCCTCGGCGGCGGCATACAGCCGCTCCAGGGCCACCCGGGCCTCCTCCTTCTGCCGGGCAGCCTCCTGATAATCGGCGTCCAGCTTGATGTGGCTGGCCCGCAGCCGCTCCAGGGTGTCCAGCCACACGGAGACCTCCAGCCCCTTCAGCTCGTCCCGCAGCACCAGGAACTTTCTGGCCCGCTCACTCTGCTCCCGCAGGGGCTCCACCTGGAGCTCCAGCTCGGCGATCTTGTCGTTGACCCGGACCAGGTTCTCGTCCGTATGGGCCAGCTTCCGCTCTGCCTCCTCCTTCCGGTGGCGGTAGCGGGAGATGCCGGCGGCCTCCTCAAAGACCTCCCGGCGGTCGGCGCTCTTGACGGAGAGGATCTCGTCGATCTTGCCCTGGCCGATGATGGAGTAGCCCTCCCGGCCCAAGCCGGTGTCCATGAACAGCTCGTTGACGTCCTTGAGGCGGACGGAGCGGCGGTTGATATAGTACTCACTCTCCCCGGAGCGGTAATACCGCCGGGTCACCATGACCTCGCTCTCATCCATGGGAAAGATGTGGCTGGTGTTGTCCAGGATGAGGGACACCTCGGCATACCCCGTCTGGCGGCGCTGAGCAGTGCCGCCGAAGATCACATCCTCCATCTTCCCTCCCCGCAGGGCCCGGGTGGACTGCTCCCCCATAACCCAGCGGATGGCGTCGGAGATATTGGATTTTCCGCTGCCGTTTGGCCCTACGATGGCGGTGATGTCCTCCCCAAAGGTGAGCACCGTCTTGTCCGGAAAGGACTTGAAGCCCTGGATCTCCAATGCTTTTAAGTACACAACGTCGCCCCCTTCTTCTTAAATCCTTTCAAATCCTTGCGCCGCAATGGTTTCCAAGCTTTCTGCTTTTTCATAAATTCTTAAAACTCACCATAATTTCTTTTTGAGTTGGTGTAAGATCGGTGCAACATGGGATTTCATGGAATTCTGCACCACAAAAACCGCGTAACCGTTGGGGCAGTATGGTCACGAGATTTTGAACGCCTCATTTAGGGCTTGAATTGTTTCCAATTTCTTTTCTCTTAACGCTTTTGTGTAAGTTTCCATAGTTGTACAGATGTTCCGGTACCCCATCACATCTTGCAACAGCCTGAGGTTAGTGATAATTTTTTATTGTATCACACCATCTATCCCTTTTCAATATGCTAGATAATGCGTCCCTGTTTAAGAAAGGTGTTGATGATTCCAACTCCGGCGATTTCACCAGTGTGCCTTGCAGGAAGCATTCACGGATGATAAAATAATAAAGAGTAAAACATCAAAGAAATGTTTACGTCTATATAGATGAATTTATAGTTTTGGTCTTATCTTTTCGTGTGTGGGAATTGTAGTCAATATTGCATTTCTACTGATGAACTAAATGAAACCACAGAGTAAAAGGTATTAAGCTAATAAGAATTTGACAAAGGAGTGCAAAAATTATGATACCAAACTTTGGATTGATTATGATTTGTGTAATTCTTTCAATAGGTATAGGAGTGGCGGTTGCTATCTATAACGAGAAGAAAAAGAATGACAAAGATAAAGATTGACAAATTCTAATTTGTTATCTGAAATGCTGACCCATAGGCGCAAGGTTGAAATACACCTTTTATATTTTCGCCTAATTTTCTACATACTGAAGTAACCTCTTCCCTCCACTTTTCAAAGGTCTTCCGGCATCATCGTCGCCTATAACAAGGGCTCTGCACATTTTTCGTGCAGAGCCCTATTTTTATTAGATGTAAGGCGCCTCTTGGGCAAAGCCGCATTTCCGGGCGGCAGCTTCCAAGCGGGTGAGCGCTCCGGTCAGCTCAGAGCGGGGCATTCCAATTTGCAGGCGCAAAAAGCCGGTCCCGGCAGCGCCGTACTTGCTGCCCAGGTCAGGCTCCACGCCGGCGGACAAGAAGAACCGCTCCAGCTCCAGCTCCGACAGCCCCAAGCCGCGGAAGTCCGCCCAAATTAGCGTACCAGCTCTGTGGCGCAGAAGCTTCACCGCCGGCATACAGCGGGCAAAGCAGTCCCGCACCAAGGACTCGTTCTCATGCACAAAGTCCATCAGCTCGTCGATCCACGCCTTGCCCTCATCTGTGTAGGCCGCCAACACCGCGGCCCGCATGAAGGGAGAGAGGCTGCCATAGTGATCGGCATCCCGCTGGGTGCGGTAGGCCTTCCGGATGGCCGCATCGGGGATGATCACATTGGAGTGGCTGGTACCGGTAAAATTGAACGCCTTGCCAAGACTGGTACAGATGATACAGTGGTCCAACGCGTTCGGAACGGCGGCATAGGGAACCATCAGACCGGGCTGCCACACATGCTCGGCAAAGATCTCGTCCGCCACCACCAGCACATGGTGCTTTTGGGCCAAAGCCGCCACTCGCTCCAAATCCTCCCGCTCCCATACATCCATAGTGGGGTTATGAGGGTTACAGAGGAGCATCAGTTTGTTTTCCGGTGCGGCCATTTTCTCCTCCAGGTCGGCAAAGTCCATCTCATACCGGTCACCCCGCAGTTGCAGGGGACTGTCCACTAATTTCCGACCGCAGTTGGCGATGGCGCGGGCATAGAGCAGATAGACCGGCTGCTGCACAATGATGCCGTCGCCGGGCTGAGTAAAGGCGCGGATGGAGGCACACATGGCCTGAAGGATCCCGTAGGACGGCACGATCCAGGAAGGTTCTATCTCCCAGCCGCGGACCTTTGCCATCCAGTTGACAACAGCCCGGATGTACAGGGGGTCATCGGAGTCGGTCCAACCATACAGACCACTCTGAGAAAACCTGGTCAGCGCGTCGATAATGCAGGGGGCGGTTTTTACATGCAGCTGTGCTCCGGCCATCACGGTATAGTCCGGTCGGAACCCGGTGCCGAAGCCGTAGTCAATGGCGTCGGCCAGAGTTTGAAAGTCAAAAGACATAGCTCAGTTCTCTCCCTTTCGATGTTCAGGCCCCAGAACCGTGCCGCTGCGCACATGGGTATGGACGCCGTGGTCCACGGCGATCTGCCCGGCCACCAGCACATAGTCCAGTCCCTGCGGGCCATGTCGGGGATCAGCAAGATTTTCCCTGGCAGAGAAATGCTCCCAGTCCAGTACCAACAGATCGGCAGCCAGACCTTGGGAGACAAAGCCCCGGTCGGTCAGTCCCAGGGTGCGGGCCGCATTGCCGGTAAGCTTGCGTATCGTCTCTTCTATGGCAGCGCCCTTGTCCCGCTCCGTCTCCAGAAACACGGTCATCCCCTCGTATGTGGCGGGCGAGCCGCACTCCAGCGGCAGGTCGCCCTCGGACAGGGCCGCGTCGTAGTCCAAGGTCCAGGTATCCAGACCAATGGTGGCCTCCGTTCGGGCCACAAAGGCGTCCCGGTCGGGGGTATGTTCCGGACGGCGCCCCAGGGAAATCATAGCGGCGTAGGGGTCTTCGGTCAGCACATCCAGCAGCAGCTCCAGGCTGTCTGCCCCCTGCGCTGCCTCTCGAATCGTTTTGCCTACACAGCCTGCCCGCTGCACACGGGTAAACCGGTAGCGGGTGTCCCAGGCTGGGTCGGCCTGCGGATCAAAGCGGGTAAAGACCCCCTGAGACGGATGGCGTCCGGTCCGGATCTCCTCAACAACCTGCCGCCGAAAGTCAGGCAGGGTCAACGCCCGGGAAAAAGCGGCACAGCCCCCACACCGCTCCACGTAGGGTTGGAACAGAGAGGCGGCCATAGGGTAGTGGAAGGGACCATAGGCGTACTTGGGGATCACATCCCAGGTGACGTTTACACCCGCCTGCCGGGCTCGGTCCAGCTCCTCCAGCGTCTTGGCCACGGCGGCACGGATCAAACCGTCGTGGGCCGGGGTGACGTTGTAGCCGTTTTGTATGTGGCTGACATGGATGCGGACGCCGCTCTCCCGTCCCAGGTCCAAAAATTCCCGCAGACCGTCCAGGAAGCTCTGAGCATGGCCATAATAGGGGTGGCTGCGGCTGCGGGTGTGAGCAGTGACGATGCCGCCCCGGGCAGCCACCAGCTTCATCAGGCGCAGCAGTTCCTCCCGCCCGGCAAAGAGGCCCGGCTCATAGTCCAGGCCCAGACTCAGTCCCAGCGCGCCGCCATCCATGGCCTCGCTGAGGGCGCCCTCCATGGCGGCGATCTCCGTCTCAGTGGCGTCCCGGTGATAGTCGGTGCCCATGGCCTGCAGACGGATCTGGGCCTGCCCGGCCACCACAGCCAGGTTGGCACCCAGCCCCACTCGGCGCAGATGCTCCAGGAACTGGCCATAAGTAGTCCAGTCCAGCTCCTGACCGTAGGTCTGGGCAAAGGGCTCCCGCAGCCGCTGAGTGGGAACGAGATAGGCGTTATATGGGTTAATACCCCCAGGCGGCTCAGGCATGACCTTGGTGAATGCCTTTTTCTCTGGGAACATGTAGAGCCAACTATGCTGTACTGGGGCGACCCCCAGGCCGCAATGTCCGGCAAATTCCGTGGTAATGCCCTGGCCCAGCGTGCTCTCCATATTGGGGTACATGGCGGCGGAGCAATCGGAATGGGAGTGCATGTTGATAAATCCCGGGGTAATCAGTTTCCCTGCGGCATCCATCACCTGGGCTCCCTCCGGGGCGGAGAGGTCAGGGCCCACGGCGTCTATTACGCCGTCCCGGATGCACACATCGGCCTGGAAGGGCGGGGAGCCGGTCCCGTCTACCACAGTCCCGCCCCGAATCAAAGTCCATGCCATGGCGGGCCTCCTGTCAGACCAGCCCGCCGATGCGGGTGACCTCTACGCCCCGAGCCTCCCAGGCGTCCAGGATCTGGTTAAAGCCAATGGAGTCGCTGGCCATGTGACCCATGCACAGCACGTTGCAGCGGTTGTCCTCCTGCAGGGCTTTGACGATGTCAGCGTCCATGTGCATGCAGACAAAGGTACCCACACCGGCGGTGATCAGCGCCTTCAGCTCGTCCAGCTCCGCCCCCAGGCCGCCGGCAAAATCCACCACAGTCTTTCCTGCGTAGCTGTCCTTTTCGCCCACCCAGATGGCAGGGCGCTGGCCCTCGGGGGCTTGGGCATACTCTCGGATGGTCATTAAATTGTCCAGGATCTCCTGGACGGTGGGGTTGTCATTGGCTTCATAGACCTCGTCCACCTTCGCCTCCACCATCCGCTCGCCCAGCAGGTCGGCAGGGGTGTGCAGGCCCAGATATGGCATCCCCAGCAGCCGGGCCACAGACGGCCCCCCGTCCAGGTTGGAGCCGTGAAACATGATCTCCGTAGCCCGCTTGCGGTGCTCCAGCAGCTTTTGGGCTACGTTGACGGGCACACCATAGTGTACCAGCTTCTCATAGTGGCTTTGGGCAACCAGCTCTCCCAGCTTACCCAGGCGGGGCACCATGTTATGGTGCCTGGCCACGCAGTCATAGCCCAGCTGGCGGGCCAGAGTCAGCTCGGCAGCACCCATATCAATGCCCGCCAGCACGCGGGTGATATTCTCCCCTGGAACCGTGACGGAGGAATCCAGAGGCAGTTCCTGCAGTTGGGCCAGATCCAGGGCAATTTGAACCATTTCTGTTGTATTCATTGGTAGTGTTCCTCCTAATCCAGATGATGACAAGCGGCAAAATGTCCGCCGCTCAGGTCCTTGGGCGCGGGCGTCTGCGTGCGGCACTGCTCGGTAGCCCGGGGACAACGGCCGCAGAAACGGCAGCCCGGTTTGGGGTCGATGGGGCTGGGCACCTCGCCCTCCATAGGGATGCGGTGGTGGGTCTTTTCATAGTCTGGGTCGGCCACCGGCACTGCCGAGAGCAGACCCTGGGTATATGGATGGGCCGGATGGCCGTAAACCTCCTCCGTAGGGCCGTATTCCACCATGGTGCCCAGATACATGACAGCCGTCTCATCGGCGATGTGGCGGACCATGGACAGATCGTGGGCAATAAACAGGTAAGTAAGTCCCAGCTCCCGCTGAAACTTCATCAGCATATTGACCACCTGGGCCTGGATGGACACATCCAGGGCGGAGATGGGCTCATCACAGACGATAAATTCCGGGTTCAATGCCAGCGCCCGGGCGATACCCACCCGCTGGCGCTGGCCTCCGGAGAACTCATGGGGGAATCGGTTTGCGTGCTCCTTGCTGAGGCCTACCATGTTCAGCAGCTCATACACCCGCTCCCGCCGCTCCTTGGCATTGGCGCAAAGCTTATGCAGCTCCAGGCCCTCCGCGATGATCTCGCCTACGGTGAAAAAGGGATTCAGAGAGGCGTAGGGGTCCTGAAAGATCATCTGCATCTTTCGAGTCAGGGCCTTGGCCTGGGCCCGGGTCACCTTACTGATGTCCTGGCCGTCAAACACGATGGTGCCCCCGTCCGGCTCATAGATACGCAGCAGGGTGCGGCCCACGGTGGTCTTGCCGCAGCCGGACTCGCCCACCAGTCCCAGGGTCTTGCCCCGCTGGATGGCAAAGGATACATTGTCCACCGCCCGCAGGATCTTGCCCCGGCCTACACGGAAGTGTTTTTCCAAGTTGGAAACCTGGAGAATTGCATCAGACATGATCACTGCCTCCTTTCGGCAGGGGCGGAATGCCCTCCGGCGGCGTTACATCGGGTGCCCTTGGGTCCAGCAGCCAGCAGCGGGAGCCGTGGCCCTGACCGCAGGCAAATTCCGGGGGATCTTCCTTCAAGCACGCCTCCATGGCGTAGGGACACCGGGCCGCAAAGGCGCACCCCTTGGGCGGGGCATACAGATCGGGCGGCGTGCCGGGAATGGCGTACAGCTCACTCTTCACGTCCTGGATCAGGTTGGGCATGGCCCCCAGAAGCCCCCAGGTATAGGGGTGGCTGGGGCGGTAAAATACCTGCCGCGCGTCGCCGTACTCCACGATCTTGCCCGCATACATCACGGCGATCCGGTCGGCCATCTTGGCCACTACGCCCAAATCATGGGTAATGAGCAGTATGGAGGTCCCTCGCTTCTCCTTCAGGTGGTTCATCAGATCCAAGATCTGCGCCTGCATCGTCACGTCCAGGGCGGTGGTGGGCTCGTCGGCAAAGAGAATCTTGGGATTGCAGGCCATAGCCATGGCAATCATGACCCGCTGACGCTGACCACCGGACATGGTATGGGGGTAGCGCTTTGCCACCAGCTCCGGGTTGGGCAGGCCCACCTGCCCCAGCAGCTCTGCCGAAATCTGCTGGGCCTCCTGGCGGGACACCCTCTGATGGCGCAAAATACCCTCGCACATCTGCCGTCCCACCCGCATGGTTGGGTTCAGGCTGGTCATAGAATCCTGAAAAATCATGGAAAATTCCTTGCCCCGGTAGGACTCCATAGCTTTGTCGCTCAAATGGGTGATGTCGGTGCCCTGGTAGGTGATGGCGCCCGACTTGATTTGGGATGGAGGGGAGGGCAGCAGCTTCATAATGGTTTGGATGGTCACCGACTTGCCGCAGCCGGACTCGCCCACAATGCTCAGCGTCTCACCCGCATCCAGCCAGAAGCTGACGCCCCGTACCGCCTGGACTTCGCCGGCGTGGGTGTCAAAGGAGACATGCAGGTCCTGCACGTCCAAAAGATGGTTCGTCATAAGGCGCCTCCTTTAGTCCCTCAGATGGGGGTCCAGCGCATCGCGCAGACAGTTGCCGAACAGATAAAATGCCAAAATGGTCACGCTGATAAACACGCCGGGAATAAACAGCTGGTAGGGGTAGAGGCGGTAAAACTCCGAGCCCACCTGGCACAGCTGACCCCAGGACGTCATGGGGGATTTGATGCCCAGGCCGATAAAGCTCAGGTATGCCTCCAGGAAAATGGCCGCCGGGATGGCAGAGGAGATGTTGACCACCTGCTGGCCCAGGATATTGGGCAGGATGTGCCGGAAAATAATGCGGATGGGGGAGGCCCCCAGAGTGCTGGCAGCCAGGACAAACTCCCGGTTTTTAAACTGGAGCATCCGGCCCCGGACGACGCGGGCTGAGTCCATCCAACCGGTAATGGCAATGGCGATGATGATGGCCACGGGGCCCGCGTCCAGCCAGAGCATAATCAGGGTCACATACACCAGCGATGGGATACACACGCCCACGTCAATGATGCGCATGATGAGCATATCCACCCAGCCGCCGAAAAAGCCGGACAGGCCGCCCAAAAAGATGCCGATGATCTGGGGCACAATGGCGCCGCCCAGACCGATAATCAGGGAGATCCGTGCCCCCACCCAGACCCGGGTCCACAGATCCCGGCCTCCGGCGTCGGTGCCGAACCAGTGCTCGGCACTGGGAGGCTGGTTGGTGTGGAGCAGATCGGTGGTCTCATAGCCGTAAGGAGAAAGTATGGGGGCAAAAATGGCCATCAGGATGATGATGACAAGGAAGGTCAGACTGACTATGGCGACTTTGTCGGACCGAATACGGCGCAGCACGTCCCGCCAGTAGCTGACACTGGGGCGCACTATGGCGTCGGCCATGCTTCGGTCAGCGGGCAGACGGACAAAATCCTGCTCGGTCAGAGAGGAAGCGGGTTTGTTCATTGAATGCACCTCATTTCGCAACCCGGATCCGCGGGTCCACAAGGCCGTAAATCAAATCGATCACAAAGTTGGCGCTGACCACAAACACACCGAAGAATACCGTTAAGCCCAGGGTCATGGTGTAGTCCAGGCTCTGGATCGATTGGACAAAATACGCGCCGATACCCGGGATGGCAAAAATCTGCTCCACCACAAAGGATCCCATCAGGATGGTCACGATCTCCATGCCCAGGGAGGGGATCATGGGGATGATGGCGTTGCGGATCTGGTGGCTCCAGACGATCCGGGCAGAGGAGAGGCCCTTGGCCTTGGCAGTCTTGACGTAGTCCTCCGAAATGACCTCCAGCATCAGCGTGCGCATATTGCGGGTTTTTCCGGCGATGGAGCCGATGGCCAGGGTCAGTGTGGGCAGGATGGTGTAGGCAAAGCCCTTCCACTGGGCCACCGGGAACCACCCCAGTTCGGTGGCAAATACATATTGCAGCAGGGATGCCAGAATAAATACCGGCACCGACACGCCCAGCACGGAGAAGCCCACCAGAGCATAGTCCAGGGGACGGCCCCGCCGCCGGGCGGCAATAATGCCGAAAAAGATCCCGATGGGGAAGCTGAGCAGATATGCCTGCAGCCCCAGCTGCGCCGACACCGGGAAGGTCTGGGCAATGATGCCGTTGACCGACTGCCCTACATATTTCAGCGAGTAGCCGAAATCACCCCGAATCAGGTTGGACAGAAAGGTCAGGTACTGCTCCAGGGGCGGGCGGTCCAGCCCATAGTAGGCCATCATCTTGTCCCGCATCTCCTGGCTCATCAGCTGCGTGGTGCCGAAGGGGGTCCCCGGCAGGGCATGGAGCAGAAAGAAGCTGCATGTGGCAATGAGCCAGATGGTGATGATCGAGATCACCAGCCGCTTTAGAATATATCGTTTCAAGGCGGGTCTCCTTTCGAAGAACGATACGCGGGGAGACGGGGCCTGAAAAGCCGCCGCGCTCCCCGCTGCGCAAAACTACTTGTTTACTTGTGTACCACCAGGTGATTGAACTGATAACCGGAGCTGGTGGCGGACATCTGGAAGCCCTCCACATAGGATTGCACTGCGCCGGTCACGCCGTTTTCATACAGGGGCAGGATGGCCGCATTGTCCAGGAAGATCTGCTCGGCCTGGGCGGTGAGCTCCGCCTGCTTGTCGGGCTCCAGCTCGTTGATGGCCTGCTCCACCAGGGAGTCAAACTGGGCATCGCTCCAGATGCCGTAATTGACCTCGCCGCCAGTGACCATGGCCTCCATAATGTCGGTGGGCAGCACGTCAGTTTCCCAGGTAATGGCAAACAAATCATAACTCAGGTCGTAGAAGCTGCCAATGGCAGTGCCAATCACATACTGGGTCAGCTGGATATTCTCCAGGCCCAAATTCTGCTTCCACTGGTCGATGATGGTCTCCAGCAGCAGCTTCTGCTCCGAGGTATCCCAGGTGATCAGCTCCAGCTGGGGCAGCTGAGAGACATCAGAGTAGCCCAACTCTTCCATGGCCGCGGCCAGATACTCCTTGGCCTTATCCACGTCGCCGGACAGAGGCACCGTTTCCACCGGGTACTCATCCACAAACTTGCCGCCGTCGGGACCGGCAAAGTTGGAGTCCACCAGTCGGTTATAGGCTTTATAACCGGGGTTTACCGCATTGACGGTGGCGGAACGGTCGAAGCCATAGTTCAGGGCCTGACGAAAGTTCTGATTGCTCAACAGTGCGGCGGTCTCCGGACTAGTACCCTGTTGATTGATCCACAGGAACATAATGCCGCCGCCCACAAAGGAGTTCAGGTACTCATTCAGGTGTCCAAAATACTGGCTGGAGATCTGCTCAATGGCGTCCACCTCGCCATTTTCGAACATGGCCACCTTGGTGTTGTCATCCTCCACCTCGATGAAGTGCAGGTTCTGGGTGGGGAAGGAATTGGCACTGTCCCAGTAGAGATCATTCTTTTTCAGCTCCATGGAGCTCTCCAGCACCCAGTCAGTGATGATGTACGGGCCGGAGAACAGCATGGTCTCCGGCGATGAGCCCAGCTGCTGGCTGCCTACCTGCTCCACAAAATCCTGGCGCAGGGGGTACAGGCCGCGCACAGCAATGGTGCGGTCAAAGGAGTTGAGCGGCCGCTCCAGGGTGATCTCCAGGGTCAGGTCGTCCAGGGCTTTCACGCCCACCTCGGCCCAATCGGTGATCTCGCGGGAATTATAGGCCGAGGCGTTCTTGATGGCAAACCAGCTGTATGCCGCCGGGCTGCCCATGTCGGGATTCAGCAGACAGTAGGCGCCGTACTCAAAGTCGTGGGCGGTAAGTGCCTGGCCGTCCGACCACTTCAGGCCGTCCCGCAGGTGGAAGGTGTAGACGGTATAGTCATCGCTGACCTCGTAACGCTCGGCAGCGTCGTACTGCAGCTCATCGCCGTAGAAGCGCACCAACTGGATCTGGGTCAGATAGAAAAGGTTAAAATCGTTGGAGCTCTGGCTCATAATGGGGTTCAGAGTCACCACACCATTGTAGGCCATGGTGAAGTCGGCGCTGACTCCATCTGCCGTGTTTGAGGTGCTTCCGGCGCTGGAGGCGCTGTCATCATTTTGGTAGGTGTTGCAGCCGGACAGGAGGCCCAGCAGCATCACACCGGTCAGAAGCAGGGCAATGCATTTTTTCATGGCGGTTTCCTTCTTCCTCAGATAAATTTATTGTTGTCGGGTCATGGGGCCAGCCATTCAGCTGCGGCTTCCGCCGCACAGATACTTGACACAGGCCACATCCTCCACGGCCAGGCCCAGCGCGTCAAACAGAGTAATCTCTTCCCCGCTGCTCCGGCCCGGGACACGCCCCAGCAGCACGTCGCCCAGAGAGCCCACAATGTGGTCCGGACCGATCAGTCCTTCCTGCAGGGGGACCAGATATTCACCGCACTCCTTGCGCATGGCCTCCACCTGATCGGCGTACAGTCTGGCTTTGGCCACCAGAGTACTGGTGACCTCTCGGGTGGTGGGCGTGAAAGCGCCCACGGCGTTGATATGGGTGCCGGGGGCGATCCAGTCGCTCTCCAAATATGGCTCCCGACTGGGCGTTACGGTGCAGACGATGTCAGCGTCGCATACCGCCTCCCGGACACTGTCTGCAGCGGTGACCGGAATACCAAATTTTTCCTCCATCTCCTGACAGTAGCGGCGGGCCGTCTGAGTGTTTTGATCATAGACGGTCACGGAATGGATATCCCGCACAACGGTCATGGCGGCCAAGTGAGACCGTCCTTGTGCTCCCGCCCCGATAATGGCTAGGCGGTGGGCATCGGGCCGGGCCAGCAGGTCGGTGGCAACGCCGGAGACCGCGCCGGTACGGATCTCAGTAATGACCGCCGCGTCGGCCATTCCCAGGAAGCTGCCGTGTTTTCCCTCAAATAGAAGCACATAGCCGATGTGGGATGGGTATTTGGTTCCCGCATTCTGGGGAAACGCTGAAAGCACTTTGGCTCCAAAGCAGTCCCCCAAACAGGCCGGCATAAACCCAAACTTCTCTCCGCCTGGCAGCAGGGCAATGGAGCGCAGCGGCTGGGTGTAATTCCCGGCCTCCAGCTCCCGCAGGCTGGTGCGCATCAGGTCGATACACACAGGCATGGTCAGCCGCTGGCGGACTTCTGCGGCCTCTACAATTGTCATGGGCGTCTCCCCTTCTCCAGCATTATGGTCTGCTTCATTAAATGTGCTCCAACTCATTGAGGTAGTTGTAAATCGTATATTTGGATACACCCATACGCTTGGCTACATAGGGGACGCTGCGCTGCAGGTGGAAAATCCCCTTCTCTTTCAGCAGGGCCACCAGCGCCATTCGGTCGCCCTTGCGCATCTGAGACATGGGCTTGTCCAGTTTGGCCTGGCAGGCATCGAAGATGGCATCCAAATCAGAGCGGTCCTCTGAGATAGAGTCCAATAGGCTGCCAGAGGACTCGGTAAAGTTCTCCAGCAGGCGGCGCATCGCCCCCATCACCGAGACATCATAGTTGATGCCAAGGGCATAATGGTACCCCTCGCCCCGCAGGTGGAAAGTAGAGGATTTGATATTCTTCCCGCTGGGGGTCACTACCATCTGGTTCAGGAAATCCTGATCCAGACTGGTCCCTTCCGGGTCATCCTGGATGGTATCCCTTCCATAAATACTCAACGTGGAGCCGGCGCTGCGTCCAGAGACGTGACCATTGAAAATCACCAGATTCTTCATCCGCTCACCCTCCATCTCATGGACTACCGTTTCACAGCTGTCGCCAAACATACTGGCAATCCCCTGGGCCAGACGGCAGAGAAACTCGAACGCCTCCTCTTGACGCATGGTCAGTCCCCTTTTCTGTGTCTCATTGGTAATGGGGTAATTATAATGATATCTCAACAAATTGTCAATATAATTTCAACAAAAAATAAATATTGGTCGAGCAGTGCGAAAATTTGCGAGCAGTTTACGCCGATATCGTACGGGTCTGTGGCCCGACAAAGTTGCCTTCGCAGAAAAAACGGCTGTTCCGGCTGCGTAGTTTGCTGGATTTTCGGCCGTTGGTTCTGACACTTTACTCCGAACAGAACAGCCAGCAGGTCAGTCGATGTAACTAGTGCTGGAAATATTTCATTCCGAAAATGAAAAAGGCCCCCCGGTACTGTGACCGGGTGGCTGATGGCAAGAGCTGCAAGCAGCGCGGGGGGAATCTGGTAAGGCTAGATAAGACTTCGGAGGGCGAAGCACCCTTTACTTTATAAAAAGCTGCAGGACAGGAAATACACCCATCTGCTTCTCTGGCATGAAATTTTCTATTTAGTAACAGTATCCATCGCTTTCTTGGCATAGACCGCCAGATTGTCCACCTCCACCGTCACCCTCTGCTCCCAGTGGTCGGCGCCGTTTTCAAAGGGGGCGTTTTCCAGGTCGTAGACCTGTACCATAAAGGTCCCGTTGCCCTTCGTCAGTAAGGAGCTGCGGTCAGCAGTTACTTCCAGCGCGAAAGTACCATCCAGGGTCTCGTTTTTTGCCCCGCCCTCCACCTGGACACTGCCGCTTATGGCCCGCCAGGAGAAGGTGACGGAGTGTTCAGGCGCTGGTTGGCTCCAAGGGAAATATAGAAGGTATAGGTGTCGCTGCCAGAAGGAACTATGAGGACTTGCCCAGCATCTTGGTACAATCATACCAAACAAAAGAGGATAGGAGGACTGCGCCGTGAAGCGAATACGATCATGAATGCTTCTTTTTTCCTGCTGTGCGCGGCAGTGGCGGCGGCACTGCTGTGCTTCCGCAGCTGGCCGTTGGGAAAGGCGGCCACCGTGCCGTGGCTCTGGCTTTTGGCATAGAGCAGGGTATCCAGCGGCAGCACCGATGTCTTGCTGCCCAGCCGCAGGGTCACCCGGTCCGGTCGGTGGTGCAGACGGAAATCTGTCTCCATGGCCTGAGCCAGCTCCGCCCGGTCCACCGGTTTCTAGAGGTACTGGATAGGGCGGACGGAGTAGCCGTCCTTGAGGCATTCCTGGCTGCTGGCGATGAAGAGGATGCTGGTCTGTTCATTCTCTGCCCGCGGATCTCAGGCCAGTTCCATTCCCGTCCGGCCTCCATCAGGATATCCATATATAAGAAGTTCAAACCGCTCCCCGCCGTCCGGCGCGGCGGCCAGCTCCCCGGCGCTGGACAAGGCAGAGATGGTGTGCTCCGACTTAAACCCGGTGAGAATCTCGCGGCACAGGTCGCAGATCTGCTCCTAGGCATCACGCTCATCCTCACAGGCCGCCACTCAGTATATATCTCCCGCCCTCTAGCTGCCTCATGGCTCCATTATAGATGGGGGATACCTGTTTGTAGAGGGCAGGCAGAGAGCGCCAGCCTTTTTGATGGGCCTTTTCTTGTCTATGCGGTGCAATTTTTGAGCTTCCATTGTCTATATTTATGTAGTGTTAGGCCAAATACAAAATTTTATATTTATATTTTACAAGTTCTTACTAATATCAAAAATCTGCATAAAAAGTAAAAGCCCCAAGGCTTTTCACAACGAAGATCCCTTCTTTTCGCCAAAAACATTCGGAAAGCAGGGTTCATTTAAGTTTCCAAAACGGCATTTACTTGGCCAAGGACCGTACCAATACAGTGGAATTCATCCGCTTCTTTCACCAAAATATCCTCATCAATTACATTTAGAGATCGAAGACGGCACTCTCCCTTCTCCTGGAAAAGGGTACGGATATAGTAAATGCCATTGAGACAGAACAGCCCCATCTCATTGTGCCGTGCCTGTCTTCTCTGGAGTGCCAGAATATCAAATTTTCGAAAGACAGGCAGATATTGATCTACTTGAATTTGAAAGCAAAAATCGGTTCCGTCAGGCAGATCTTTTTGCATGATGTGCGCGCTGCCCAATTTCGTTTGCATGAGAAATCCGGTGTGGAGCTTACGCACACCAGGCAGATAGCAGGGGAGGGTAAGCTGACTCTTGGTAATAGTTCGGGCATATTCCTCATTGATAATCAGCCGAACGAGCCGCTTTCCCTCTTCCGAAAGCTTTTTATATTTTTGAATAGAATCAATTTCTTCCGCATTCAGGTCCTGGTCATAAAGATTTCTTACTTGGCTATGTCCAAGATAATCGGAGTAAATATAATTGGCATCGACCTCCAACACATTGATTAGGGAAATCAGGATATCAGGTTTCGGGGTGCTGATACCATTTTCGTAATTGGCAATCGCTGAGGGAGTCACGCATATTTTAGCCGCCAGCTGGGGCCTGGTGAGGCCCATTTCCTGTCTCCTCTGCCGTAATCTATCTCCCAGGCTCATGTGAGGTCCTCCTTATCAGACGCTACAATCCCCATTTTCTGCCTCACAAATCTCTTGCCCGCAAAAAGAGGATAACAAGAAATTTGTAAAAATTGGTTTACTTTCAAAGATATTTGTTGTAAGCTAAGGGTGCTGAACGTGTTACATGGACATATGTACCACGAACGGCGTATTTAAGTATATCGATAATACTAAAGCAAAAGACAGCGCTTGTCAACCAGGAAATGTACGTGGCCCCCATAGGAACGGCTGGGCAATCTATCATTGAAAGGATATTTATTATGATATACGATGAAATCGCGGATACTCTGCTGCGCGCAGGGATTCCGGTCAATACAAAAGGGTTTATATATATTCACGATGCTTTAGAACTCATGGATAAAGATCCCTACTATTTTTCCGGAAAGATCTGTGCGTTATACGCAAAGATAGCCAAGCAGAACGGAGCCAGTTTCGCACAGGTAGAGCGCGGGATACGCTACGCTTTTGAGGGTGCCCTGACACGCGGGGATTCGAAATTGGCGGGGCATTATCTGGACCCCGTCAATACCCAAAGCTCCAATCAACTCAAAGTCTTGTTTCTGCGGTGGAAACAGGACTCACATCAGAGAGAGACAGCTTTATGCAATAATATGTCCGTATGCCGTGCGGAGATATACAACGAGATCCTTGCTGAGATGAAAGTTTTGACCTCTACGATCCGGCAGGCTGCATTAAGTGCCGTCTCTCAAAAAACAGCAGTGTAAGGAGAGCCCTATTCAATATGTATATGGGAGAGTTATGTGGGAATGAAGAGTGATCTGAAAATGCCAGCCCCTTCGCAGTGCTTCGTTCATAAACCTGACGAGAAGAGACAGCTTGAGCATTGTATAGAAAAAGCAATGCTGGATTTGCTGAGCAAATGTATGTTCGGCGGTATTATGATTACTTATAATGCTCCGGGCTTCCCCCTCTATTACATTGATGAACAGATGCTGTCTCTTTTGAATTATCCAAGCCAGACGGATCTCATCGCCGCTGTCGGGAAAGCCATGATCAATTGCCTTCGGCCAGAGGACCGCGAAAATGTAAAGGCAGAGATCGCACAGGCCCTTCTCGTTGGAAATAACTATACAACGGCATATAGAATGCTGTGCAGAGGCAAAGGCTATATCTGGGTAAAAGAGACAGGAGTACAGACGGTCTTACCCAATGGCGCATCAGTACTGGTCAGCCTATGCTTGGACATCACCGGTCAAATGGAGGCGCAGGCTGAATTGGAGTCCATCGTTCAATGTCCGATGGGCGGAATTTTCCGTGCCAGAACGGATCGGGATCTTACCTTGATCTATGCGAACGATCACTACTATGCTCTGCATGGCTTTACAAGGGAGACATTCCGCAACAAATTAAATAACCAAGCGATCCACTTGGTACATCCCTCGGATATTCCCTGGATTGAGCAGCGGCTGCGTAACGCCATAAAACAGAGGGAGTCAACGATCAGCTTAGAATATCGTGTAGTTCGTCCCGATGGGGAGGTCGTATGGCTGTTGATGAATGGCTCCTTTTCCGAGCAGCAAGGGGACATGCTTCTCACTGGCATGGTCATTGACATTTCGCATCAAAAGTTCATGGAGGAACGTCTCTGTTGTAAAAGTCGGCGCCAGCGCGCACTTTGCGTCCAAAATTGCGAGCCTATCAATTAGAATCTCAGCCCCAGGACCGGACCGAATATTTGTTTGTTATCGTCTGAGCCAGGCAGAGTCAGTTTTAAATCCCCATAGTGAGCGATAATCGCTTATAATATCAATGTTTGAGTCTTATATAGTTTCCCTTGTTTTTGACCTTACAGGCTGAAACAGGGGAACACTTTTACTCCCCGCAGGCTGCCTTGTCCAGCAGCTCCTGCATATCCTTGGGTGCCATATCTTTTGAGGCGAGCAACCAGATCGTCATCTGTCCGTCTAACAAGGAGCTCTCCCGTCTCAATGACCAGTACAGAAGCAGGCGAGGCTCCCATAAGCGGTTCATCCGGCAGTGCATCAACCGCGATGCCATCTAGGAAGCCCCTCCTGTTGATATGCCAACGCTGGTCTATGAAGTTCGCAGCAGCAGGAACATCCTGAACCAACTCCTCCGTACCGTCAGCTCCATCGGCCCGCTGGATGAGGCCAAGCTCCGCAGGGTGCTGGGACACAACCGGGAGATGGAGGGATGTATCGTGGAGGCTTACCCGAAAGGCTGACAGCAAAACACACCGCACAGCCTCACGGTCATTCGGTGCTTACATCAATTATAACATTCTCCGGTAAACACGAGGGAAGTGATGTGGTTTACTGTACTTCACCTTAATGCAAAGTCCGCTGTTATTTTGCTGTTTTCATGACCTTCCAGATATTGTACTGTCTTAAGATCATCAGAAGCGCAAATGAGCTCGGTGATAGGTGATATATGTGCAACATAATTTTATCTGAAAATCAATACTCCTTTTGCCTTTGGCCGGTATATCTTGTTCAATTATCAATGCCATACTCTTAAGTTAGATCTGTGGAGTGCGCTTCCGTACAGGGCCGGATCATTTTTATGCAGAACAATCTCGTCTCCTCCCTTGTAGACATACTGTAACTTTTTGTAGAATTTGAGATTTCCTATCTATACAGATCGTAAAAATACTGTTACAATTAGATAAAGACAAACTGTGAGCAGACATCGGGTTCAAATGCTCTGCGAAGAGAGCGCAGCTCGATTGTTAGAAAGCGAGTGACACTGTATGGAATTTCATGAACTGCTGGAGCGAATCGGGGTAGATGCACCGGCAACTGTGGCCAGATTGGGAGGAATGGAGTCGATTTTGAGGCGCTTTATCCTGAAATTTCCACAGGACCCGACCTTCAGCGCCCTGGCCCATGCCTATGATATTCGTGACATGAAGGCGTTGGAGCGCCATGTTCACACGTTGAAGGGCCTGACTGCTAATCTGGGTATCGAGCCGCTGCGCCAGCTGTCTGCCGAATATCTGGAGCAGATCAGAACCGCTGTGCCCCCTAGTGAGCTGACAACTTATCAACGCCAACTTACCCAGGAGTACCGCAGGGTCACCCAGAGCATCACCCAGTTCCTAGCGGAACAAACCGGTTGAAAGAAGGAACGCGGATGAAAAAAATCATGATCGTAGACGACGATGTGACCAGTGTGGCCATCGTCAAGGCTCTGCTGGAGCCAGAATTTGAGGTGGTCAGCGCCAATACTGGAGTAGAGGCCCTGGGCGAGCTTCAGCGTTCGCCAGATTTGAATCTGATCCTGCTGGATATGGTGATGCCGGGCGTCAGCGGCATGGACCTGCTCAAGGTGCTGAAAAAATCTGAAAACTGGTCCAATATATCCGTGATCTTCCTGACCAGCCTGGAGGGCGTGGATATTGAACTGGAGGGCTTTACCAACGGAGCGTCAGACTTTCTTCAGAAGCCTGTGAATGCAGAGCTGCTGCGGCTGAAGATCAAGCGCCAGCTGTTTATCCAGGATCTGAAAGCGGAGAACCAGCACTTACAAAAGACCTTGCAGACGCTGCACAGCCGGATCGACCAGGTATTCAACGAGGTCCTGCCGTGAGCCTCCCTTTGACGCTTTCCTGTGGGTTCAGCGGCCGGTAAGCAGGTCGACAAAAAGACGATGCGCGTGGCTCTGTGTCCAGAGGTATGCGCGTTGAAAAACTCCACATCCGACGTGAAAACTGAGAGGCAGGAAGGATCGTTTATGAATCAGAATCAAAACAGAGGGATCGATGCGCTCCACGGAGGCCTTGCTGTCTATGACGGGTCCACGGACAAATTTGTGTTTCAGTATTGCTCTGATACGCTTGTAAAGCTGATCTGCGGCGATCGGTCGGAATTTGAAGCGCTTACCCGTGGAAACGCCCTGCAGATCGTTTGCGAGTGCGACCGGGAGCAGGTGGAACAAGCCTTGCGCATGGCGCGGGAAGAGCATACAGAGCTCAGCACGCATTTCTGGCTGAAAAGCAAGGGCGGGCGTCAGATCTGGTGTCATCTGGTGGGATGGATGGTGGGAGAGGAGTTCCAGGTGCTGTTCTCCGGACTATCTCCGGAGGTCCAGCTGTTTCAGCACATTGTCAGTGAATCGGCGGACGATATTTATGTGATCGATTCGGAAAACTACGACCTCCTGTATGCCAACAGCCTGAAATCCAGGGGCGGAGCACAGAGCGCCTTCCCAGCCGGGAAATGCTACGAGGTGCTGCACGGCAGAACAGAACCATGTGAGTTCTGCTCCCTGTATTCAGGCGCGTCTGCACAATCGGAAGGTGTGGAAGTCCACGAACTGAACGGAAGGACCTATACGACGAGGACCCGGGTAACAGACTGGAATGGGACCCCGGCGTACATCAAATATGTACGCGATACGACTGAGGAACTGAAAGAACGCAGGGCAAAGGAGCGGCTGGAGCAGTATTTTCAGACTGCGGTGAAATATCTTCCCGGCGGCATGGCCGTGATCCGACATGATGTAGACGGAAGCATCAAACCGGAGTATCTCTCAGAAGGCTTTTCAGAAATGCTGGGTATGCGCCATGAGGACGCCTGGGCCATGTATCAGGAGAGCGCCCTTGCCGGCGTGTATCCGGACGATCAGGCGTTCGTTCGTGAGAATCTGGATCGCTGTATCAGCGAAAAACGCGAGAAATATGAGCTTGAGTATCGCCTGCAAAAGGGAAACGGGGAGTACATCTGGGTCAAGACCAAGGTGTCTGTCATTCAGTGCGACGGCGACTGTGTAAGGGTCTATGCCGATTATCACGATGTGACCGAAGAAAAAGGGTCAGGGAGCAGCTGCGCCAGCAGTATCAGGAGCAGATCTACCAGCACTACCAACTGGCCGGACCGGATGCTTTGATTCTTGGACACTGTAATATTACAAAAAATCAGATCCTTGAGATCGTGGACCACACAGACTCCGACCTTCTTTCCCTGTTTGGTTCGGAGCGGGAAAATTTTTTCACAGGGCTGGGGACCCTGATCGTCGATCAGGAGGAGCGAAAGACCTTTTACTCCAAATATTTGAACGAACCGTCTCAAAGAGCCTATGCCGCCGGCGACAGAGAAATCGTCATGCCCTGCTTTATCGACCTCCCGAAGCAGCGTGCCGGAAGATATGTCCAATTTAAGGTGCGTTTAGTAGAGATGCCGGATACAGGAGATATTACTGGTATCCTGACTGTGACGGACATCACGAAGGAGACGATACGAGATAAGATATTTTTAACGCTGTCCTCTGCGAAATATGACTTGGTGGCGGATGTGGATCTTCTTACCGACCAATATGAGATCGTGAGCGGTGGAGATGACAATATCCCTGAGATGACAGGCTGTAATTCTGAGCGCATCCGGAAAGTCGTGGAAGGAACACTGGCGAAGGGTTGGGGCGAAGAGGGATATGTAGAAAAGATGCTGGATCCTGCCACGATGTTGGAACGGTTAAAGGGGCAGGGAAGCTACTCCTTCATCTATTCTGTGTACAATGCCGCCGGTGAGATCCGAACGAAAAAAATGCACATTTCGGCCATCGATCTGCGGCTTGGACGGGTCTGCTTCATTCGGGCGGATGTAACGGACGTCTTGAACGCGGAGCGAAAGGCAAAGGAAGAGCTTGAAAGAGCACTGCGCGAAGCGGAAAACGCGAGTAAGGTGAAAAGTGATTTCCTCTCCTCGATGAGCCACGACATCCGTACGCCCATGAATGCGATCGTTGGTATGACGACCTTGGCCCTTGCGAACCTGGATAACACCGACAAACTGAAGGATTATCTGTACAAGATCTCTGTGTCATCCCAGCATTTACTCAGCCTGATCAATGACATTCTGGATATGAGCCAGATCGAACAGTCTAAAATACATCTGAACCTTCAAACGATCCATATTGAGGAGCTGATCGGAAATATATCCTCTATTATGACCTCTCAGGCGGAAAACATAGGCCTGTGCTTCAAAATTGAGACGAGTGTGTTCCAGCATATCAAATTTACCGGCGATGCGCTGAGAATCAAGCAGATCTTGATCAATCTTCTGAGCAATGCCTTCAAGTTCACATTGGAGGGCGGTATGGTCATCTTCCGTGTTGAGGAGATCAATGTAGAGAGGCACGGATGCGTACGCTACCGCTTCACAGTTCAGGATACCGGAATCGGCATCAGTGATGAATTCCTCAACCGACTGTTCGAACCATTTAACCGGAGCAAAAAGGTCTCCAAGGTGGAAGGGACCGGCCTGGGATTGAGCATCACCAAGGGACTGGTCGATTTGATGGGCGGCACGATCCAAGTAGAAAGCAAGCTGGGTCAAGGGACAAAGTTTGAGGTGGAACTGGAATTTGATCTTCCCTCTGATCAGGAACAATACTGCCGGGATGTGCCCGTTGAGGTGGAGCCTGGTGACTTGTCCGGCTATCATTTCCTGCTGGTAGAGGATAATGAGATCAATTCTGAGATACTGGGAGAGCTGCTTCAGATGTGGGGAGCCACATTTACACTTAGGTGTGACGGCCTTCAGGCGGTCAACGAGTTCGATCAGTCTGAGCCGGGAACATACGATGCAATTTTCATGGACATACAGATGCCGGTGATGAATGGCTATGAGGCAGCGAGAGAAATTCGGAAGCTCGCTCATCCAGACGCAGCATCCATCCCCATCTTTGCGATGACGGCAAATGCGTTTGCTCAGGATGTGCGTGACGCTTTGGAGGCCGGAATGAACGCTCACATCTCGAAGCCTGTTGAGATGGATCTGCTGTATAGTACAGTGTCGAAATATTTGAAGAAAAATGATCCAGCCCGTCGTTAAGAGCGAAACAATGCGTTTGTCTCACTGCCATGGAGCAGCAAATCGCAAACTTCAGCACTGTATCACTGTCAGAATAAGCACAGCAAAAGGTGAGGGATGTTCGGCTCCTTTTACTCACTCTGCAGAAAAGAGCCAGATGGTTTTCTTTCATGCCCTTCTCCTCCGGAGCCTTTCGCCAGCAGGTCGATTGACAGCTTCAAAAGAAAAGGCTCTGTCGCAGAATAGTTTTCAAAAATGAAGGCAAATAAAAAGTTACCGAGAACCCCGGAGCTGCGGTTCTCGGTAACTTTTTATTTATTCCATTTTTCTGTCTCAGACTGAAATCTGTATTTTGTGACTGGCTCTCTCAAAGCCGTCAGCACTGACGAATTTGATGAGAGAAGACTGTATCAATTCCATCAGATCATAGTTTTGCTCAGTCCCTCCGCACCGCCCGCAACGTCTTCTGGTAATTGGGGCAGCCATTGCGGCGGTCAAAGCGCCCTCCAGCCTCTTCTGCTCGACTCCAGAACCACTGGGTCAGGGCGGCACACTCATATAATCCGTCTACAGAACAGTCTGTGAAGTCGGGGAACTGCGGGTTTAGGTACTGTGCGCTTTGGGCCTGACAGAAGCCACCGCAAGGGCTGGGCAACCACATCCCAAGATACCCCGCTGGGGTGTTTCTATAAATCACTACTGGAACCAGTTTTATACGGCGCAGGAATGCACCTGGCATGACAAAACACACACGCAGCGCTCTCAGTATGAGCGGTATGTGGATAGCTGGCATCAGTTTTTGAATACAGTCTCTTCCAAGAACTGTTATCTCAGCCCTTCCAGTAAAGACGCACCTTCTTATGGGCTGCATACCACACTCAACAAACAGGGATAATCAGGCATGGCCCCATGCGGTCTGGCGTCAGAGCATATAGGATTTCTGCATCTGCTGTCAGCCACCAGAAATCGGGTCGGGTGAGCCAACACCTCAGAAATACGATAAAAGGGGCATTGTTCCGCTGTCACTTCACTTTATGTGTATATGATCTCCTTGTCTACAACTTCCATTGCACCGGCTCGGATATTGTTCATCTTACCGCTCCATGTCATTTGATCGGCGGCTTTCATCGTTTCGGTGATTTCCTGCGCCTCGCCATCTGTTGGATGATAATGTCCGCCCCTCCTGAAGAACGCTGAGCGCCAGACGGGCGGCCTGGGTAAAATGGACACAGCGCGCAGGTGCTGGTCTCCAATGCTTTTAAGTACAAACACACACCTCGCCTCCGCGGGAGAGCGGTCCCTCCCCCGTGGATGTCGGAAGATTTTCGATCTGTCCATACCGATAGATAGTATATTATAGCAAAATACCCCCGCATTGCAAAGAAAATCCCCCGGAAAGCCCACGGAAAATGCCGCGCCCCGCTCCGCATTTTTTACTTTCCCAGCAAGTGGGCCCTGACAGCCACTCTCCGGCCCCGGAACCCCCTTTTCTCCCCCGTCATAGACTGAACCAGCAAAGAATGGAGGCTGACGCCATGAAACGTGAACTGAATTTCTGGGTGCTGGGCGGGGACCTGCGCCAAGCCTGTCTGGCCCGCCTGCTGGCGGAGGACGGCCACCGCGTCCATACTTACGCCCTGAGCGGCAGCGTGGTCACGCCCACGGAAAACCTGACCCTGGCCGACTCGCTGGACGGGATCGGCCGGGCAGACTGCGTGGTCCTCCCTCTCCCGGTGGCCGGGGCCGAGGGGATGGTCAACACCCCCCTTACCCGCTCTGCCCTTCCCCTGGCCTCTCTGCTGGATGCCCTCTCACCCCCCCAGATCCTGTGCGGCGGCCGGGTAGACCCGGTCTCCGCCGCTATGGCTGACGCCCGGGGGCTGATCCTTCGGGACTACTTCGCCCGGGAGGAGCTGGCGGTGGCCAACGCAGTCCCCACGGCGGAGGGGGCGGTCCAGCTGGCTATGGAGCAGATGCCTGTCACCATCCACGGGGCTCGGGTGCTCATCACCGGCTTCGGCCGGGTTGGGCAGGCCGCGGCCCGGCGCTTCGCCGCCCTGGGAGCCCGGGTCAGCGTGGCCGCCCGGCGGTATGAGCAGCTGGCTCTGGCGGAGAGCGAGGGCTACGGCGCAGAGCAGATCGGCGGTCTGGACGGCTGGCTGTGCGGCTACGATCTGGTGGTCAACACCGTCCCCGCCCCGGTACTGGGGGAGACGGAACTGAAAGATCTGCGGCCCGACTGCCTCATCATCGACCTGGCCTCCAAGCCCGGCGGGGTGGACCGCAAGGCCGCCGACCGCCTGGGACGTCAGGTGATCTGGGCCCTGTCCCTCCCCGGCAAGGTGGCCCCTGTCACCGCTGGCGGCGCCATTCGGAGCACCATCTACAACATGCTCCACGAGCTGGACGTGTGATATCTGGAAAGGAAGGCTGCAATATGGAACATAAAACTGTGGGATTCGCGGTGTGCGGCTCCTTCTGCACCCACCACAGGGCCATGGAGGCCCTGGAGGCGGTGAAGGCCCGGTATGACCATGTCATCCCCATCGTCTCTGAGGTGGTGGCAGACACCGACACCCGGTTTGGCACCGCCCACGACCTGATGCGGGAGATGGAGCGCATCTGCGACCACCGGGTGATCGCCACCCAGAAGGAGGCGGAGCCCATCGGCCCCAAGGGCCTGCTGGACCTGCTGATCATCGCCCCCTGCACCGGCAGCACCCTGGGCAAGCTGGCCTGCGGCATCGCCGACACCACCGTCACCCTGGCCGCCAAGGCCCACCTGCGCAACTGCCGCCCCATCCTGCTGGCTCCCTCTACCAACGACGGGCTGGCCGCCTCGGCCCGGAACCTGGGGCAGCTGATGTCCCGGAAGTACATCTATCTGGTCCCCTTCCGGCAGGACGACCCGGAGGAGAAGCCCGCCTCCCTGGTGGCCGACTTCTCCCTGGTGGCTGATGCCGCCCAGGCCGCCCTGGAGGGCCGCCAGCTCCAGCCGGTGCTGCTGGGGCCCCCCGCCCCCCGAGC